>CAZDDA010000382.1:0-3039 GCA_964504085.1 uncultured Thermotogae bacterium
GAAGTCCTGAAATACACATCAAAGGCAATTCGGAATGGGTATCCTGTACGGAAATGGAGTCATACTTCACAAAACGAAAAAACGAAACAAACTGGCTGGGGAACGCAATGCTTTGTGTTGACGCAAGGCTGTGGCGTCGGGGATCTGGAACCCGGGAATGCAGCAGATCGGGAAACTGATGGATCCTGGGGCTCAGCTTCCGTCGGTGAAGAAAGCCAGTACTCTGCTTCGGCGAGCTTTGGTGGTGCCGTCGGCATGACGGCTGCCCGGTACCCCTCGGACGCGACGCCTAGACGTGGCTGCCACGGGAGTCGGCGAGGTGCTTCACGCATGCGATTGCTTGCCATGGCGCGTCAGTGCGGAGCGTTGGGCTGAATGCTGGATGTTTTCGCGTGTCGAGCAGTGGCAAGGCGCGTGTCGAGAGTTGGCGCCTTGGGATGCCCCAATACTCCATGCGAATCGCTCCTGCGCCATCCGAGGAGAACGCGGAGGTGAAGCTGGGTTCCGTTGGAGGAGCCCAGAGCAACTTGTGTGTCGTGCCATTGCCCCGGGGGCATGGCACGTCTCCCGCCCACCTTGGGGCAGGAGAGCACGTTGACTCACCTGGCCCCTGGCCGAGTTCAGGCAGTCAGCTTGGCACGAGACAGGCTGACTGCGTTCGCGGTCACGAGGAGCGTGGCTCCTACATCGCCAACGATGACTGCCAGTGCCAGTGATGTGAATCCGAAGATTGCCAGCCCGGCGACGATGCCCTTGAGCGCGAGGGCTGCGATCATGTTCCAATACGCGATCCGGAATGCGCGCCGTGCCAAGCGGATCAGCTTTGGAAGTCCGCGCAGGCCGCCGTCTGAGAGCACGATGTCTGCAGCTTCGGAGGTAGTCGCTGCGCTCAGGCCCATGGCAACTCCGACATCGGCCGCCGCGAGAGCCGGTGCGTCGTTGATCCCATCTCCAACCATGCAGACGACATCGTTCGTCCGCAGTCGGTCGATCACCATCAACTTGTGCTCGGGGAGGAGGCCGGCATGGGTTTCGGTAATCCCTATGGTTTGTGCCGTTCGCTGTGCTGCAGATGCGCGATCTCCTGTCAGCATGACGGAACGAACGCCAAGCTGTTCAAGGCTTGCGACGACGGTTGGCGATTCATCGCGGACGCGATCCGACAGGCGGAATCCCCCAAGAATGGAGGTTTTGGTCCCCAGGAGTACAGCGCAATCGTCTCGTGCTGCCAAGGGTGATGCTGCCAGAAGCTCCTGCGAGAACAGCGAGCGGTTGCCCAGAAGATACTCCTCTCCTGCAATGAAGCCTCGGACGCCGCGGCCCGGGAGGGCGCGGAAACCTTCCACCGGCAGCTGCTCGATTCCTCGTGCTTGAGCTAGGATCGCCTTACCGATGGCGTGCTCGCTTCTCGCTTCCAGCGACGCTGCGAGTTCTTGAACCCTGTTTGCATCAGACTCGGATGCGGCGATGACGTCAGCGACTAGGTCGCCCGTCGTTAGCGTGCCGGTCTTGTCGAAGGAGACCATGCTCGTCCGCGCTGCTCGCTCGAGGTGTTCGCCTCCCTTGATGATTAGACCGTTTCGAGCCCCGGCGTGGAGAGCAGCAGCCAGCGTTGCCGGAAGCGAGATCACAAATGCACAAGGACAGGAAAGGACAAGCATGGTCAATGCTCTCATGATCCATGGCCGGGCGGGCTGGCCGAGGAGCACAGGAAGCACTGCGAGGCAGATTGAAGCCCCAACGACGATGGGTGTGTAGACTCTTGCGAATCGATCGACCAAGCGTTGGACCTTCGGACGCTTCGCCATGGCCTCTGAGACGAGCTTGGCGATCTGCGCAATCGTGGATCCCTTGGCCTCCCGTGTTGTCAGAATCTCGAGTGCGCCTTCGCAGTTGAGTGATCCCGCATAGACCGTGTCACCGGGAAGCTTGGCGGCGGGCGTGCTCTCTCCGGTGATCGCAGACTCGTCGACCCAGGACCGACCGTGGTGCACGATGCCATCCAAACCGATCCGGTCTCCGGGCCTCACTAGCACGTGCTCGCCAACTTCCACAGCTTCAACGGGAAGCATCTGCTCCTTCCCTTCGCGCAGTGCCACAGCAGTATCCGGAGTCTCCTCAAGCAAGCTCTCGGCAACTCGACGTGCCTTGGCGCTGGCTCGGTGTTCAAGCCACTCCGACGCGCCAAACAGGACAACAAGGCTCGCAGCTTCAAAGAGTTCCCCCAGAGCAGTAGCCCCGATGGCGGCAATGGCGATCAACACGTTAACGCCCAGTTGTCTCTTCCGGAGTGAGCGCCATGCGCCGCAGAGGATGGGCCATCCGCCGATGAGGATGGCGAGGGAGAGGAACCCGTTGGAGAGCGATACCGTTCCAAGAAGCCGGATGTCTGCACCTGGAAGAAGGAGCCCGATGCCAATGAGCCATAGCATGCCTGCGGCGAGGAGGCCTGTTGATCCATGCCCGTGAGCATGAGCATGCTGGGTGTTCCGGTGCGTGGTCGCGTTGGCTACCTTCTCGACTGCCGTGCGAGCATGCGTGCGCGAGATGAGATCAGGATCGTAGTGAACAACCACCCGTCGCTCGTGATGGTCCGCACGCACCCGTGTGATGCCTCCGATGTGGCACATTCGAGACTCCATCCGTTGGGCACACGTGGGGCAATGCGTCTCAATGGGAATGACGTATTCGATCGACGATGCCATCTATCCTCCCGGTGGACCAGTTTCTGATGATGAGGCGAAAGGTCCGGCTCGCTATTCACCAACCTGGATACTGCTTACATATTCCAGCGCGCGGACCAAGGCGTGATTGCCCTGAGTGCCAAGCCCGCGTCTTTGAAGAGATCGATACAGCTGGAACGTGATGCTGCTGCCGAGCGTTGGAGCACCTAGCTCATCCGCCTCCTGAAGTACGAGCCGCAGATCTTTCTCCTGAAGATCGATCATGAAGCCTGGCGACCAGTCGCGTTTGATAACCTGTGGTCCCCGGTTGGTCAGCGTCCAGCTTCCGGCCGCGCCATCCGAGACGGCTTCGAGC
>CAZDDA010000383.1:0-3037 GCA_964504085.1 uncultured Thermotogae bacterium
TTCTTTCTGAGGCAACTATACCACCTTCGGTAACATTTATTATCAGTCAATTCGGAGGGTTTACAACCGACACGACAGCAGCTAAACTGGTGCGTTAGTGGCTGCCGTAGTGGACCTGGACAAACGGAGATTGAATGGACCTCAAGCGGGTTCTGGTCCCGATTAACGGAACTCGAGCGGACGAAGAGGCGGTCAAGCTCGCGTGCAAATTGGCGAAGCGAGCCAAGGCTCGCATATATGTAACCTATGTCATTCAGGTCGACCGCACTCTGCCGCTTGACGCCGAGATTGAGCAGGAGATCGAGCGGGGGGAAGAGTTCCTCGACCGGGCCGAGCGCATCGCTGAGGAGCAGGACTACGAGGTGCGGACAGACCTTCTTCAGGCGCGTGAGATCGGGCCGGCGGTGGTTGACGAGGCGATCGAACGAGGCGTTGACCTCATTATCATCGGTCTCAGCTACAAGAAGAAGTTCGGGGAATTCAGCCTCGGCAGTGTCGTGCCATACGTCCTGAGGAACGCTCCGTCCTGGGTCATCGTCAGTCGTGAGCCAATCCCTCAGGAGGAAAGCTGACGGCCAATGAACGTTGTGATCATGGGTTGCGGAAGGGTAGGAGCGATGCTGGCCGAGGTACTCGATTCGGATGGCCACAACGTCGCGATATTGGACATTGAGCCGTACAACCTCCGCAAGCTCTCACCGAACTTCAAAGGGAACGCGCTGGTGGGTAACGGCCTGGAAGATGAGTCACTGAAGAAAGCGGGCATTGAACAGGCGGATGTATTCGTCTCCGCTACACAGGGGGACAACCGCAACGTCATGGCTTGCCAGATAGCAAAGCACATCTACAACGTGCCGAGAGTGGTCTCGCGAATCTATGACCCGATAAGGGAAGAGATGTACCGCAACCTCGGGATCGAGTCCGTCAGCCCGACAAAGGTCGTGGCGGAGCTCCTCAGAGACAAAGTAGTTGGATAGTCGATCGTGTATATCGTAGTTGTAGGCGGAGGCGAGGTCGGATACCATCTGACCAAGATGCTCCTCAATGATGGCCACGAGGTGCTGATCCTCGAGCAGAACCCGGCCAGGTGTGAGAAGCTGGCCGAGGAACTGGGCAGCGTGGTGTACCGGGGCGACGGTTGTGAAGCGGCAATCCTCGACGCCGTCGGCACCGGCAGGGCGGACATGCTGATTGCCGTCACCGACGGCGACGAAGACAATCTCGTTTCCTGCCAGGTAGCTAAGCATATGTTCAACGTGCCGCGGACGATCGCTAGGATTACGAACCCCGGTAACGAGCAGATATTCAGGATACTCGGCATCGATATGACAGTGAGCAGCACCAACGTGATCCTGGCCAACATAGAGCAGGAGTTGCCCTCCCATCCCCTTATCCCCCTGCTGAAGCTCAAGAGCGGGTCGCTGGAAGTGGTGGAAGCCAAGATACCGCCGGGGTCCAAGGTCGTTGGCAGGAGACTGGGGTCTTTTCGTTTGCCCGAGGGAAGCTGTGTCCTGCTGGTGATCGGCAAGGACAAGAACCCGCGAATCCCAACCGAGGACACCGTTTTCGAGGTGGAGGATGAGGTGGTGGCCCTCACCAGTGCCGAGAACGAGGAGGCAATGAGGGCTCTGCTCATGGGCAAGCAATAGCCAATGTTTGTCTGGGTCCTTCCCCTTCATTCGTGATGATTCGAGTATCCTTCCAAGGTGAGAAGGGGGCCTTCAGCGAAGACGCCGTACTGGCATTCTTCGGCGAGGTGGAGGCAGTTCCGTGTCGCTCCCTTGCTGACGTCTTCAGGGCGGTTACTGACGGCACGACCAGATTCGGCGTTGTACCCGTTGAGAACTCTCAGGCCGGCAGCATCAACGAGACGTACGATCTCCTGCTGAAGTGCGCCCTGAACATCTTCGGGGAGGTCAAACTGGAGGTCAACCACTGCTTCATGGCGCTGCCCGGCGAGACCGTGGACACCATCAAGAAGGTGTATTCACACCCACAGGCGTTGGCCCAGTGTGAGCGTTTCCTTGCCGGGATGAAAGTGGAGATCGTGCCGACCTACGACACGGCGGGGAGCGCTAAACTCATCAGCGAGCAGAAGCTGCAGAACTGCGCCGCAGTGGCGAGTCGGAGGGTAGCGGAGATATACGGAATGGATGTCCTCTCCGAGAACATCCAGACCATCCCCGGCAACTACACACGGTTCTTCGTCATATCCAAGGAGAATGCGGAGAGGACCGACAACAGCAAGACGTCACTGGTGTTCGCAACGGAGAACACACCGGGCGCGCTGTACCACTGCCTGGGAGCGTTCGCGAACAGGGGAGTGAACCTGACTAAGCTGGAGTCCCGCCCGAGCAAGGACAAACCATGGGAGTACGTGTTCTACGTGGACTTCGAGGGGCACGTGGAGGATACTACCTGCAGCCAAGCTCTCGCGGAGCTCCAGGGGCACATCCGATTTCTGAAGATCCTCGGTTCCTATCCGGCAGCTTCCGTCTAGACGACATCCGGCTGGCCGGATTGCTGGTCACTAATCACCCCGACGAACGTGTCCGAACCGCGCCTGGAGCTCAGCACCCTTTTGGGTTGCAGCCTCCTTGCCCTCCTCCCACGCAGCCTTGCCAAGCGATACGAACTCGTCCATCTTGCCGCGCAGTTGACGGCGCGACTGCTCTCCGGGCTGTGGCGCGAACAGCAGGCCAAGAATGGCTCCGATCAGTCCACCGATCAACAGACCGGCCAGGAACCCCGGACCCCTACTTTCGTTTTCCACTCTTCGCCTCCTTCTTCTGCTCACGCTGAGACAACACGCTCAGCACTTTCCTTGCGCCGGCGAATACACTGTAACCTCTAACTGTTGGCTTCACAATCGTGTTCGATACGAGCGTCGTGATCCCCTTGACTTCCGATACCAGGTCCCTGGCCGTATCGATAGTGCTCGACAGCTTGCGAAAAAGGACAAAGGTGACGATGGCGAAGAGAAGAGAAGCCCCTATTGCCATGAAGGCCATAATGATGATCATTATGTCCCGGATAT
>CAZDDA010000384.1:0-3017 GCA_964504085.1 uncultured Thermotogae bacterium
AAATGCATCGATGACTCCAAATACCAGCCATCACTGATATAGAGTGGCATCACGTTCGTACAATCTCGATCAACGGTACCCGCGGCGGAGAGACGCCGAGGGCCGGTCGTTGTGCCGTCGGTGCGGTAAGGTGCCGCCGAAGGGGCGCAGGTGGTGGTGCAGCCAGCAATGTGTTGACATCGCTCTGCGTGACTGTTGGCCTTCGCGGTGGGCGAAGGACGTGTACAAGCATCACAAGGGAATATGCTGCCGGTGTGGGCGTGATCTTGAAACGCTCGGGATGTGTGTGAACGATGCGCTGTTTATGTGCAAGCCGGACTGGGGTGGTACCGAAGAGGGTTATGCCGCGTGGCACCGGTTGCGAAAAGAAGTGTATGGCGGAAGCGGTGTGGCGCGGCGGTTGTGGAACGCGCATCACCGAAAGCCGGTCTCGCAGGGCGGCCGCAACACGCTGCAGAACGGCGAACTGCTCTGCCTCTGGTGCCACAAGGCCGCACATGCCACCAAACCAACAATAATGCGTTCGCATACACCCTCTCGCCCAGCTCCCACATACTCCCCTGACTGACCCTACACCCCTTTTCCGTGACCCCGCCTCGCTCTTCCTGACCCCTCCTACCGCCTTCTCTGGCCTAATCTCCCCAGCCTCTCACTCTTCTGCCTCTTTCTCGGGCATTGAAACATAGCGCCCGATTCAAGCCTTTTTTCAAGGGGACTTGACAAACGGGGTGAAATATGATATAATGGTTGCCGACATGAAAACTGGAACCGAAAAGACCGAGGAACGGAAAGGGCTGCAAGGCCCGATGCAGACGTGGATGAAGAGCCACAAGGTGGCGAACTACCACGCCGCGTTCGGGCTTCTGAGCACGAAGGGTTTGTCCTGTTCATTTCAGGCTTTTATGAACTGGATAGATGGACGGCACCCGCCGACGGGGAAGCATGCCGCGGTGCTGGTCAGAGAGGGAGTGGTAACGTGGAAGTGGCTTGAACAGTTGTGGAAGTAACGATCACACAGGGGGTCTTGTGGATGCTTTTGCTGACGAGATTTGCGAGGCTTTGTTTATAGTATGTATCGGCACGGCGTTCGGCAGGCAGGATTTGACAGCGAGTATTGTGGCTCGCAAGTTATCTTCTCTTGGAACCGACAATCCGAAGTCTAAGGTTCTGGCAGAACTTGACGATATAGGTCATGGTAGAAATACTGCATCTGCGTTCGTTGACAGGTTGCGGCTTCTGTGTCTGGCTGAAGATCAGAACCCTTCACGGCCGCTCACGCGATTGTTGGCAATGCGAAACGACCAGACTGCGGAGGCTGTTTTGTCGGCCATGATGGATAAGGGTCATATTCATCGTTTACGCCCGGGACTTCTGAGAAATGACTGACGCAAACAAAGACCTTCTCTCTTGGGCTGACTTCTGCAAAGCCTCATCCAGACTGCAACGCAGCGAGCGTTTGAGGGTCCGCGACGGTGAGCCAATCGCGGATTACGGGCGGCGCATGTCGCAGGTCTTGACCATTCGGCTTCACGGCTACCCGTGCTGCAACTCGCGCGCCTGGGCGACCATTGACGATTGCGGGTTCGTCACCGCCGACGACGGCGACATTCACGGATTCCACTACATTCTCGGACACTTTCGGGTTGAACTGGTACTAAAAGAGGGAACATGATCGCCAACATTGGCAAGATGCTCAAGAGAATGGTTGGATTGACACAGGCTCCGGCTCCTGACAAGTGGGCCGGATATGAGCAGGTTGACCCCGACTGGGGCGAGAAGCCTGTGTCTCGAAGGAAGCGGCATGTCAGCCTTGGCGGATGTTTTGGGAAGTGCAAGCGGCTCCCTGCCGTAGAACTGGTCAACCATGACCGACACGTCGAATACCGTGAGAAGCGGCGGCGTTTCATACTATTCATTAAGAACAAGGAAGCAGCATGAAGTTCAAGGCGAAGCAGTTGAACAGAGTGACGGTCGAGGCGATATGCTTTGACGGACTCAACCTTGAGGCCGTCGGGGGTTTCATTGGCCGCGATCACATATCAACGGACCATGGTTGCGTGATGATCGGTGACCAGCACACGCCGTTCAGCGTTCCTTCGGGGTACTGGATTGTGAAGTTGCCAGGTGGTCATCTTCGGGCATACCCGCCCGACGTGTTCACTTTAATGTTCGAGAGCGCGGTTTAACCTATACTAGGAGCGATTATGAAGAGGCTTTTTGTTGATCTCGACCCGACTTCCCGCCTGCAGATGTTGAAGGACAACTGCATCGCCACGAAGAAGCATAGTTACTCGAAGCCGTACAGCCACGATGAACTATTGGCCATGCAACAGGAGTTGATCGACCTTATGATGGAGCACCAGCGGAGAAAGGCCGAGTTCGAGTTAGTTCGTGCCGAGTACCGTGAGGAAATGAAGCGGATTGACCGCGACATCATCGCGAACATGAGCGGCTTGCGCGACAAGGCGCGCACGGTTGACGAGGAATGCTTCATCATCGCCAACCTTGAGGAAGGGGTTGCGGAATACTGCAACCATGAGGGGGAAATCGTCTATACTCGGCCGCTTGAGCCAAGCGAGCGCCAGGCCAACCTGCCGAACATAACCACCATGACCGGCACGACCGGCAAGTGAGGCACCCATGAGCAAACCATCATCACGAAAGCAGGACGGAACAATCAAGGTCACGGCGCCCGGGCCTGACGGCACAATGGGGAACGAAGTCGAATTGGGGATAAACCACCCCGGCGAACTCGTCATACGCACCGGAGCGGCGCTTCCCGCGCGCGAACCGGTGTGCGTGAAGATTCATGGCGACATTGGCACCGTGAGCCAGTTTCTCGCCACACGCGCCAAGGTGTTCTCTGAGTCGTTGCAACTCAGGAGCCATGTGATCGTCGAGAAAGAGGAAGGCTCCGTGGCGCTCTTCGTCGACGAGATCAACCCGTTCGGATCCAGCATAGGCGGGGAGGTTACGTTCTCTTCCGATCTTGTCTTGCTTCCTATCAACACTGGGAG
>CAZDDA010000385.1:0-3015 GCA_964504085.1 uncultured Thermotogae bacterium
CTTCTCTCGCTAGGCAGACTTCTTCGAATACTCTCTCGTTTACCGTCCAGGTTCCACTTGGGTGTCCGTCATTGCGAAAGGGCCAATCGGAATCGTGGAGAATTGCGTAATCCACTCGGAAGTGACGGAGCATCCGAGCAACCAGGACGAGCGTTGACTTCCCTCTCGCACGAACCAAAATTGGTCTCACGGAGTGGGCCATCTTAGCGGATTCCCGATTCATGATAATGTTGAACGCTGCGTACTCGGTGTCTCCCTCCACAAGAACTGGGAACTGCCCGAAGAACATCTCGGCGAGATCAGGAGCAAACTGATTAAGCATCTTCAGGCTCGTGCGTTCGTCCGATGTGAATGTGATCGTGTCAGCCCTGTATGTACAGGGAGTGGGGTTTGCTTCGCTTCTGTCTAGTCGCACAATTGTCGTGTGGTCTCGTAGGGGATCGATGAACTGCGGGGAATGAGTACTCAGCATTATCTGCCAAGCTGGATCACAGGACAGGTCGTACAAGTAACCACAGGCTGCTCGAATCGCGCTCGGATGAAGGGCAACTTCGGGTTCGTCGATCAGGAGCATGTAGCCGGGCAACGCAACGTCAGCTGTTTGGCGCTCAATGAGTTCCTCAGGGTTCACGCATTGAAGAGACACAATCTGCTCTTCCAGTTCTTGGATCTCAGCCCGCTTCTTTTCCTTCGTTTCATCCTTCTTCACCTTGGCTTCATCCCGACGCAGTTGTGCGATTCTCCGCTTGCACTCCTTCACGTCCTTGTTCGTCTGACGTTCAACTTCCGCGATTGCGGCTAGCCTGGATCGTACTTGAAGCATCGTCCAGAACAACGCCCTCTGAGATCCGGTGCCCTGGCTGCGCCAGTCGATATCACTTCCCCACTCCGTGAACTTCACGTGGGAATTCCGCAGAAGCAACTGCAATGGGTCAAACGGAATCTCGCCCAGCCCGATTTCAAAACCGACGCTGAGGTCTGGGAAGAGAATGCTGTGAGTTGCGCTCAGCTGATCCCTTATTGAGTCAAGCTGCTTTGCAGCCTCATTCACAGGCAATCCGGCGACCTCTTGAAGCTGCGCAAGAGCTCTCTTGACGTCAGAATCCTCATCGGAGAGAGTCTCCCGGAGTCGGTCGGAAACCGGGTGGAGAATGAGCGTCAGGAGGTTCTCGTGTTCCTTTTTCGGATCTTCGAGCGTGCCAATCCGGAATGGCTTCGGAAGACGACTCTGGAAGACCTCGTCCAATCCACTAGTTTTTTCGCTAGTGGAGTACTCCCCCAGCTCTGGATCCCAGGTCTGGCGCTTTGCCTTCCAGTCGTTTTCCGCAGACCACTGCCACCTGCTTCGAACGAGGAGCAGGCCATCCTCATGCGTCTTCCACTTTTCCGCAACATTGGCTATGCCTTCAGGGATGTGAACCCAGATCTCAACGGAAGCGGACGGGCTATCCGCTCGCTTTGAGAGATCGCTCTCGGGATCAAAAGAGACAGTACCCAACGCAAGCTCATAGGCTCGCAGGACTGTGGACTTGCCGCAGTTGTTCGCGCCTACGAGACACACAATGTTATCGAGGCTCACATCGAGCCCTTCAGGACCAATCGGACCGACATTTGCGATTCGCAGTCGTGTGAGCTTGGACCGTTCGGCCATCTGTACCTCCAATCAGGTCTCACGTACTCAGCGTTCAGCCCCTCAAACACGACGCAATGGGCTGAGAAGTCTGGGCCTCGCCTCTAGTTGCTCTTCCGAGTTCCTGCCCCGATTGATTCCCTAACGAAGGTAAGCACGTATCCCACGACCAATCCCAGCAGGAAAGTAAACGTGGACCCATCAATCTTCTCTAGCCCTGTCAGGATTCCGGCAACCGTTATCACGAATGACACCACGAACACGGCTACCCAAGCCATGCGGTTCGTGTACTTGGCGCGGGTCTCCTCGGCCGTACCGGCTCGCTCTGTCCATACTGTCAGGAGCTTGATGATCGGATCGACTCTCTCTGCAATTGCCTCGATGATCTCAGTGATGTTGGTAGTGCCTTGTGTTGTGGTATCAGATTCCACTTGCTGTTTTGCATCCACTGGTTGATCGCCTCCTGTTCTTGCACTAGTGGTTCGATTATTGGTTAGGGAGCACAAAGGTGTGTCAATGCATCCACGAGCACCTGCGTGGCGCGGCAATCATCTTCGTTGTACTCAAGGATTCGTTGTCGGATCGCACTATCCCTGGTTTCGATCCATTCGTGGAACCACTGGATCGACGCTGCCCCTGAGGGATCGGGATCTCTCCAACCGAACCCAAGGAACGCCGCAAGCACCTTCAGGGAGAGAGAGGTCGTCGGCCAGATCATGTAGGACCTAACAATATCGCTGTACAGATCCACGACACGCTTCTCAGAAAAAAGGGCTGTGATATCATCCTCCGTTGCCACGTCTGGGTAGCGTCCTGCGAGCTGCTTCCAGATCGTCTTTTCGTAGTGCGAGTAGTAGTAGACAGCTGCTTCGCTGTGGGCCTGCACGAAAGCCCAAGCCTGCGCGAACGCGTCTCTCTCAGCCTTTTCGACCGCTTCGTCGGCGAAGAATGCGACGTACTTCTCAGTCTCCAATGCCCTTCCCGTTCGTTCCATGAAGCCATGCAGATAGCAGAGCCCACGGAAGGGGTCTGTCTCGACATCGAAGAAGAGTTCTACCGAGTTCTCAGGGAGCCTCACCTTTTCAGTGAAGTAGGGTGTCGGTGAGACCTGCTTCTGGAGTACGGCTCGTGCGTGGTATTTCCGAAGGGTTTTATCCCCGATCCCGGGAATCGCGTTCTTGCCATCGACTATCAGGTCCAACAGATTCGCATCTGCTAAGTCCGCGACCGTGGCGATATCAGGAGGGAACTTCTCTCGGTTGCTTCTCCCGAGTTCCGAGATCAGGGTCAGGTCATCGGCGTCGAGAATCTCTCGGTAGCAATGTGACCGCCAGTGGCAGAGCGAGCAATCGCTGATAAGGCCAGGTCTCGTTGCAACATGCTGA
>CAZDDA010000386.1:0-2982 GCA_964504085.1 uncultured Thermotogae bacterium
CTTCCACCGATTCAAATCGGCCCACCACCCCAGGGATGAGTCTTGCCGTAGCTTCCACGATCACCGCGGCGGCTGCTTCTCCACCGGCGAGCACATAATCGCCGATCGAAACCTCTTCATCGACGAATTCCAGCACGCGTTCATCTACTCCCTCGTAGCGGCCGCACAGGAGAATCAGGCCATCGAGTCTTGCCCACCGGATCGCATCCTCCTGCCGGAACAGCTTTCCTTGCGAGGAAAGAAGAATTGAGCGCACGCTTCCTTTGACCACTGAACGCACCGCCTCCAGACCTTCCACGAACGGCTCTACCCGCATCACCATTCCCGCTCCCCCGCCATAGGGGCGATCATCCACCGTTCGGTGTGGGTCGTTCGTGAAATCACGCAAGTCGTGCAAGTGCACTTCGAGAAGACCTTTGTCTCTCGCTTGTCCGAGGATGCCAGTAGAGAAGAACCCGGAGGCGGCCTCCGGGAAGATCGTCAGGATATCAAATCGCATTGTCGGTCAGTCAATAATCTCGAGTACAACCTCCCGGTCGAGGCGTGCAGCGACCCCTTCCAGGAACGTTCGCAGGGCCCCTATTGTTCTTCCCCCTTTCCCCAGGATTCTCCCCCGATCGTCTTTACCTACGTGGAGAAAAAAGATATCTACGCTCTCGGTCTCGATCCGGTCAATCCGCACCGCGTCGGGGTCGCTGGCCAACGAGCGGACAAGAAACAGACACAGGCGGTAGAGCACTACGTCTCCTCGGGTTCCTTATCAGCAGCTTCTTCCGCCTCTTCCGCTTTCTCGTTTTCTTCGGGTAAGGCGGGCCCTTCCGTCTCCCCCTCGGCCGTCTCTGACGTAGCTTCAGTTTTCGTCTTCGCCTTCGTCTTCTTTTCTTCCTTCTCGTTGGTTTCGGTTGTCTGTTCGGCCGCTGGCTCGGCCTCCTTGCCCACCTCAGATGCGGCCTTTGCCTTGGCTTTCGCTTTGGTCTTGGTCTTCTTCTCTTGCTTTGCCTGGGCGGCTTCGGCGACCTCTGCTGCCAACTCTTGCGCCTTCACAGTCTCCGCACCGCCGCGAGCCACAGCATCCCATGCGGCCATTACTCCGGCCTTGGAGAGAATGCTCCGGGCGGCTCTTGTTGCCTTTGCTCCGTCCAGAAGCCACTTAAGTGCGGTATCGTTGTTGATCTCAAAGCTTGGCGGATTGGTTTTCGGATCGTAGTACCCCAGATCCGCGACCACCTTTGCGTCTCTTGGCTTGCGGCCGTCAAGTACGACCACCCGATAAGAAGGTTGTCCCTTTCGGCCCACCTTCTTCAGACGTATCTTCGCTGCCATGCCATCACCTCATTTTGAATGTATGCAATCATAAACTACAGAGGGCACGAAGGGTCACATTGTCGGAATGTCGATCGGTAGGTGTCCCTTTCCCCCTCTGCTTCCCACAAATTTAAGAGCTTTCTTGGCATCGTCAAAACGTGCCAGAACGCGATTCACATCCCGAACCTTTGTACCACTTCCACGGGCGATTCGCTTCTTTCGGCTTCCTCCGATTATAGAGGGATTGAGTCGCTCTTTCACTGTCATCGAGCGAAGTATCGCCAAAGCGCGGCCAATCTCGGTCTCGTCAACTTGGGCACTACCTGTGAGCTTCGCCCCGCCGGGAAGCTTGTCCAGGATGTGTGACAGGGGACCGAGCTTGCGCATCTCTTCCAGTTGTTCGAGGAAATCCTGTAGGGTGAACCGGTTCTTGTGTATCTGTTGAGCCAGAGCTTCTGCCTTCTGCTGATCGAGTTTCTCCTCGGCCTGCTCGATCAGTGTGAGTACATCGCCCATTCCCAGGATCCTCTCCGCCATTCTGGCGGGATGGAAGGCTTCAAGAGCATCCACCCCCTCCCCTACTCCGACATACTTGATCGGCCTGCCGGTAACGTGGCGGATGGATAGGGCCGCCCCGCCACGGGCATCGCCATCGAGCTTGGTGAGAATCACTCCGGTGAGGGTAATCCTTTCGTCAAATGCCGAGGCGATGTTCACCGCTTCCTGTCCGGTCATTGCATCGGCAACGAGAAGAATCTCATCGGGAGAGACGGTCGCCTGAATCTCCTCGAGCTCATCCATCATTGGTTCATCGATCTGCAATCTGCCAGCGGTATCTAGGATCACGACGTCGCGCAACTGCTGTTTTGCCCAATCCAGTGCGAAGGCGGCAATCTCGGCGGGTTTGCGGTTCCGGTCCGAGACGACGGGAAGCTCCAAGGTCTGCCCAAGGATCTCCAATTGTTCAACGGCCGCAGGGCGGTAGATATCGGCCGCGACCAGAACGGGCCTTCGCCCCTCTTTTTTGAGCTTGAGCCCGAGTTTTGCCGCAGCGGTTGTCTTCCCGGAGCCCTGGAGGCCAACGAGCATGATGGTTCCCGGACGATGAGAGAGGGACAAGCCGGCCTGCTCTGAGCCCATCGTCGCCGCCAGCTCGTCACGGACGATCTTCACGACTTGCTGGCCGGGGGTGAGACTCTCCAGGACTTCCTCTCCCACCGCTCGCTCGCGAATTCGCGCAATCAAATCTTTGACGACCTTATAGTGGACATCGGCCTCGAGGAGCGCAAGACGGATCTCTCGAAGCGCAGTAGTGACATCCCCTTGCGTCAGCTTTCCCTTTCCGCGCAGCCGTGAGAAGACAGAAGTCAGTCGTTCTGTCAGCGAGTCAAACATCGGCCCTCCTCATGCATCAGGATTGAAGAAAGAGTAAGCAGTCGTTCCGTCCACGTCAACTTAAGTGGTGAGGTTATCGAGGAAATCCGTTCCCAACCTCTCGTTGCGGAAAGAGGGATGGGAGACGATCTCCTGCATCAAAGAGCGCGTAGTAGCTACCCCGCGAATGCGAAAACGTTCGAGCGCTGTATACATACGTGTTCGGGCCTCTTCACGGTCGCGGCCCCACGCAATCACTTTGGCCAACAGTGAATCATAGTACGGGGAGACCTCCATCCCGCT
>CAZDDA010000387.1:0-2982 GCA_964504085.1 uncultured Thermotogae bacterium
GCGCATAAACCCCTCCGCTGTGTCGTGTGACATTACGTTCTCGAACGCATCTGCTAGCTCTTGGGTAGTGTAGATTCCATTGAGCGGGTACATCGCGCTGCTACTGTCTCCAGAAAGCTCTACATGCAGGCTGCCTTTGTCGGTTTCGATCGGGTTCCCTTCATGGAAGAAGCCCCCCTGCAGGCCAAGGTCTCGTACGTCGGATAAGAACTGATGTTTTGTTACCAAGTCTGCCAGCTTAGCAACACTCTTCATATAATTCATCTTTGGGTCGTGGTACTCGCCAAGAAGATCCAGAAGGACCTTTGGCAAGTTTTTCCTCTTCTTAAGTATACCGAGGTGCTTTTGCCCGAGTTTCGTCTGCGAGAAATGGAACGGGCTCTCTGCGGCTTTCGACCCAAGGAGATGGTTTATGAACCCCTGGACCTCGCCCTCTTCCCACTTCGGGTATTCCTTTCTGAGCCACGCCTTTGCTGCGTTCTTCTTGTCGTCTCCTGCGTTGTCAGCCCACCCTTTATTGTCAATTGCTTCGAACGACCTGTGAAGATACGAGCCCATGTTCTGTGCGATGATTATCGCAAGATCGCCCTCGACGGCTCCAGACGCGATCAGCTTCGCCGAAAGGAAATCGATGTGATTTCGCATCTCTGTGATGGGTTTTCGTAGAGGTACCGGAAGTGTCTCTATTTTCGCCTCATTGCGCAGTACTCTGTCGATAGCGTCTATCGTCCCTTCTGGAATCCGATTGCCGAATGCCGCTTTGACAGCCAGGTCGTACTCCTTCCCGATCTGCCCCATCTTAGCCAACTCCTCGGAGAACTCGCCCTCCATTCGCTTCTTGAGTTCGTGTGCACCCTTGAATAGGCCGCCGCGAGTCGTCAGGAATCTACGAGCAATCACGCCTAGGTCCTCTTTAGCCCGCCTCGCTTTGTTTTTTACTGCGTTAAGGTTGATACCCATGCGACCTTGCTCATCAGTAAACAAGGATTTTAGCAGGCCAGGGGGTCCGTCCTCGGTGATGTTCGGTTGCGGCTTTTGTGCCTGCGCTACCTCTGGAGGAAGTGGCCCCGGCGTCACGGTAGGATCTGTCGGCGGCTCGATCTTCCTGGTAGCACTAATCTTCGCCTCGGCGGCGGATGCTGCAGCCAGAGTACCATCCCCCGCTATGATCTGATCCTTCTTCCCGCCAGGAACCATTTTATCGATTTCCTCAACAGCCTGGGTCTCTTGCTTGTCTGGAGCCGTCTCCCGGTCGACCGCGGTCTCGCGTATCTTTTCGATCTGCTCAGCGAAGAACTTGATGTTCGTCTTCCGGTCCTCTGCGCTATTCCCGAGCTCCTGAGGAAGACCGAATTCCTTCCATTGCTTTCTGGTCGGCGTATCGCCCGAATCGGCAAGATCGATGATATCGTCCTTCTGCTTTTCGTACTTCTCGAGCTGGCGCATATGGGCTTTATCGAGCGTCGCCTTTGACGCGTTGAAGGCACCCATTGTGATCAGCGTCTGGATCGTGGTGTCCGTGATAGTGTCAAGCAGCCTGTCTGGCTCGAGCGCACCCTCATCAACCTTGGCGACCACGTCGGCCACCGAGTGCCCGACCTCGGTTAGGACCTCCTCACCGACCTCTGACACGGTAGAAAGTCCGGCGCGCTTGATCCCGGCCACAACTCCAGACCCGACGATCTTAGTGGCGTTCTTGCCGAACATTCCCTCGAGCCCTCCGAGACCGATCTTTTGCATCGTCCCTGCGACGGCTCCCTCGATCGCAGCCTGAGACCCGGCGTACGCAGCAAGCCCTGCGCCCTCCAGGCCAGCATCACGCCCCTCTGTGATGGCAACATTCCCCTCGGAGATAACCGCGGCCCCAATCGCCCCAACTGGCCCGCCTATGGCCCCACCGACCATGGTAGCTGGGGCGGTTACGGCGGCGCCACGGACTCCGCCGGCCACCTTCGATATGACTGAGTCTCCGAACCGCTGCCTGTCCATCTCGGCCGATGCCTGAGCGAATGCATCAGCAATCCGATTAGACTCGTCTGGGTCGCCAACCAACCCGCCGGCAAGTCGTTGTCCTATAGACGTGGTCCGAAATGTGACCTGGGTCATCGTTGAAAATAAATCAGGGATAAGCGAGCCGGACAGTGATTTGCGGGCATGCTTCAGCTTGTGGTTCGTGTCGGCGATCCTAAACAGATCATCGTTGGGTACCTCGTCATCGTTATTCCACCAATCGCGTCTTCCGGCACTTATGACTTGTCTATCTTCTTCCCACCAGTTTGTCATTGTCTAATCTTACCCCTTTATTCTTTTACTTCCATCTGGAGCGATGTACGCTGAACCAGGCGGAAGTGCCATTTTTTCTGCCTCTGTTTTTGGATGAGGCAATGACTCTTCGACAGACCTGCTGATCCTCTGCTGCGCTATCCCATTCTTCCATTGCTCGACTGCTCTTCTTGCCTCTCTCACAGCACGAGGAGTAGAACTCGCTGTACTGATTGGAAGCGCCTGGCCTGGTGTAGTGTATGTCGGAACAGGGCTGTTTTCATATTCCTCTATGATTCTCTGCGCTTCCTTGATGCTATCCGGCACGTAATCTCCGCTTACTCGCTGCTGCTCTGTATAGCCAGCCATCGACTCCTTGGCCTGCTGCATCTGCTGCACCACAGGATCGTCGGTAATGATCGTTCCTCCTGGCCCAAGTCGCGACGTCACTTCCGTGACTCCTGATCCTGTGACAGTGCCTCCACTAGGAGAGTACCATGGATGAAGCTTTTTGACCATGTCTTCAACCTGTTCATCAGAGAAATGGCGAACAAACCCCTTGCCAATCTGGGATTCGCCAGAAGTCATTAGTGCAAGACGCGTCCTTGCTATCTCCGATGCCTGGCGCTGCTGGATCTCCTGGTGCTGCAATTCCATTTGGGACTCGAAGTATGATCGAGTATCCTTGAATGGAATCATGTCCTTTCGTTCGTTCTGGTC
>CAZDDA010000388.1:0-2974 GCA_964504085.1 uncultured Thermotogae bacterium
TGCGCTAGCACCGCACATAGGATACGAACGGACCGCCATGATCGTGAAACGGGCAATATCTGAAGGCAGGACGGTGCATGAGATTGCATCCGAGGAAGAAGTGCTTTCCGAGGAGGAGCTAGCCCGAGTCTTGGATCCTCGAAAACAGACCGAACCCAACTAACTCCACCCTACACCAAATCACGCCTTGCGGAACAGGGCGAATATCAGGCATGTACGGTTCTCATGCCGTCTATCCGCCCGATGCCGTAGCCACTTCCCCCTCCGCACCACCATCTACCGCTCTCTTTTCCTGCATGCGTCCCAAAATGAGGCCAGTTCCAGCCCACAAAGCGGCAGCAGGCACTGCCGCCAGCGCGATCGCTCCGACGGACAAACCCAGGGCCGCCAGGCCTGTGTAAAGCCATGCAGATACTAGGTCGCCACCTCGATACCCACCCGCATCAATGAACGCCTTCGACTTGTATCTCTCTTCGCGGCCCACAACAGTATACAGCACTTCACGCGACGGTCTCGCTATTGAATAACGTCCAGCACGGTACACGACCTGGAACACCACCAAGACGACGAGCAATGGGTAGACACCCAGGCTGAAAAATCCGACCATAGCCAATAAAGGAATCATCGCGAGACTGAGCCCGATCCCGATCATCCGGATGATGCGCGCCACCACCAATGCCTGCGTAAATATCGTAATCAAGTTTACCGCAAGATCAATTTTGGCGTAAAATGCCGTGCGCGCAGCACGATCGACCGGGAATGCATCACGAATCAGATCGGCTTGTTGGTAGTAGAGCACTGTAGACGCAAACGTCATCAGAACGATGAACAGCAGTATCAAGCTCAAGTAGCTCGACTGAAATACGACCTTCATGCCGCTCCACGCGGTTCCGCGCACCGGTTCAGATTCTTCGGCGCGGGTCGCAGCCGAAGCAAGACCCGATCTGCGATGAAGGATTATCGCAAACCAAGCAGCCACCTCGAGCGGGACGACAGCAATCAACAGAAGAACGAATGGAGGAACGATCTCCGCCATTGTTGCCGTAACGAACGATCCCGCGATACCTCCCAGCGAGGATCCAACAGCGATGAAGCCGAACACCCGTTTGCCCTGTTCTGTAGCAAAGAGATCTACCACGAATCCCCAGAATACTGTCACTACGAAGAGAGCAAAGACGCTAGTCCATACGTAGAACACGCGATCGATCCACGGGCGAGCACCTTCAGGCAGCAGGTAGAGCGCGGCAAAGAAGATCAACAGGTTGGCGGCAAAGAAGCGATTCGCGAGGGGTATGAACACACCCCGCGAAAAGCGTGATACAACGGCCGAGTACAGTGGAACCGCAACGAAAACCATGACCAAGAAGACCACGGTCCAAAGAATCTGGAGGTTGCCTCGGTCAGCAGAGCTGATTTCGTCTCTAACAGGGCGGAGAATGTAGTAACTGAGAAGAATACAGAACCCGTATGCCGTGGCCAGGAGCACAGCCGAGATCTCTTCTTCACGCACCGACACTGCCTTGAGCAAAGTGCTTGTCATTGGGTTTTCCGAATTAGCGCGACATGAAACGAGACTCAAAATCTACCGCATGATGCACCAAGAGCCCATCCGGTCGCCCGGACAGGCTCTCATCTATGTCCTTGTCTTCGTTGTAGACGGTGTACTACGACTTCCAAAGTCCGTGCAAGTTGCAATAAGCGCGCGCGGAGATGTTTGCTCCGGAAATCGGGAATGATGCTTCTGGAGCTTCGTTTGGGTTGAGGAATTGGCGGTAAGACTTGCCATCCACAACTACTTCAATCCACTCTATGTAGTGATCGTCACCCATCGGATGGGCTACTGAGCCTACCACCACATTGATGCCACCATCAACCTCTTCAACCACAGGTACGTGTTTCTCGGTTGCAGCATCAGTTGTGTTTTCGACTTGCACTTCCATCGGTTGGCCACAGCAAACGAGTGTACCACCGCCAGCGTGAATGACCTCAACTATGTTCCCGCACAGCGGGCACCTGTAAACCTGGAGTCGCTCTGTTGCCATTTGTCCTGTCTCCCTAGTTCGATTTGAATATCTTGGCCCTGCAGACCCTGGGGCCTGCAGGCCTAAAGACATGTTAGCTGGCGTGTTTCGCCAAGTATTTTGCCACACCGTCAGCGGTGGGCTTCATGGCCTCATCGCCTTTGTGCCAGTTTGCTGGACACACTTCGCCTTTCTCTTCGGTGAACTGCAGGGCGTCAAGCATGCGGATCGCCTCTTCCACGCTGCGCCCGAGTCCCAAGTCGTTCACGAGCTCATGCCTAACCACACCATCTCTATCGATGAGGAACAACCCCCGAAGCGCTACGGAATCATCACTCAAAACCCCGTAGGCGCGCGAGACGCTCTTGTCCAGATCGGCCACGAGCGGGTATTTGATTTCGCCAACACCACCCTGATCACGAGGAGTACTCTTCCACGCAAGATGAGTAAAATGTGAGTCCACCGAAACTCCGATAACCTCGGCATTCCTTTCCCTGAATTTCTCTAGTTCATCATCGAACGCAATGATCTCAGATGGACACACAAAGGTAAAATCGAGAGGATAAAAAAACAGGACCACATATTTGCCGCGATATGATGAGAGCTTCAATTCCTCAAATGTGTTGTCGCCCATTACCGCCTGAGCAGTGAAATCGGGAGCCTGCTTGGTTACCAGTGTTGACATTACCTATGCTCCCTCGGTCGTACCTGCTGCGGCGGCGCGCTGACCGAGTTCTCGGTCCAACATGAAGAGTGCACCGCCGTCCTTTTCAACGATCTTCAACTGGTCCACTATTTCGGACACTGACTCTTCCTCTTCCACTTGCTCGGTCACAAACCATTGCAGAAATGCATTCGAAGCATGGTCGCTCTCCTCGAGTGACAGGTCCACCAGTTTGTTGATCTTATCCGAAATCATCTCCTCATGAGCAAGCGCCGCCTCAAATGCCGCT
>CAZDDA010000389.1:0-2972 GCA_964504085.1 uncultured Thermotogae bacterium
CCGTACTTGCGCACTTCGACTCCCCCGCATGTCGCTCTCACTGTCGAACGCCTGCTAGGTTTCAGGTACTCCCGACTCATCTGACTGCGCTGGACCGGCAGCATTGCTATCCTCTTCAGGATCCGTGGGGCCTGATCCGGGCGCCTGAATGGGGCCGTGGCCTTCTTGGGGGGGACTCACCAGCTCTCTGTGCGCCTCCTTCAGATAATCCCTGAGGGCCTTCCATTCATTCTCTATCTGTTCGCGAAGCTCGGCAGTGGATGCTGCTCGCTCCTCGTCCACGAGGGCATGGAAGTACTCCTTCAGTTTGCCGACGACGTGAGCTTCCTCAAGCTGCAAGTACTTCCTCTCGACTTCTTTCTCAATGGCCTCGAGTAGCGATGTGGACTGGGCACGGCGGATGAATTCCTCGTATGCCTGGATTCGGCCTTGCCCAAGCTTATCTAGCTTCCCGGTTACGTCGTTGCGCACGTGCCAGAAGTTGCCGTGGCGGACGATGCGGTCAAACACGTCTGCCTTTCCCAGAACCCACCAAAGCAATTGCTCTTGCGTTCCTGTGATGCGCTCTACCTCTTGTATGTCCCCAATGAGTTCCGGAGAGTGAGCCCACGCGCGTCTGATGTGATGTGTGTGCTTGCTCTCGCTTTCGCCTGCGAGATACAGGTCTCTGTACCGCTCGAAGGCAAGTACCTCGTTCGCCTTGGCGTAGCATTTGAATCTGAATGCACTGATTTCTAGGGGACTATTCGTCTTCGCGAACATGAAGCTGCGCTGTGACACGAAGCGGCCGAGCTCGGCCGCTCTCCCCTTCTCGAGAGCCGTGTCATCCGCGTCCTTCACACCGATTAGGAAGATGTCAGTGATGTCTCGCAGATGCTTCGCATCCAGGACACGCCACATCGGCGTTGCTCGCTCAACAAGCCGCTGGTTCAGGAGCATCTTCAGGCTGGCTTCGTCTGAAGTGGCTGTCTTCCGCACTACGTGTTCGATGTCATAATCCTTGAGCTTGGTGTAGCTGTCTTCCACGCTCCTTCTGAGGGTAGCGACAATCGCTCTAGCGGTGATCTCGTCCTCTGCCCAGCTGAGCAGCGAGTCCTGCATCTCGTCTGCAGCCTTTCTCACGATAGCGGAGTCTGGATTGTCTTCATCCAGGCCCTGTACTTCGCTTGACAGGCTGTCGACCGGCAGGCGGTAGGTGAAGCTGTTCGAAGGTTTGGAGAGCTCGCACTTACGCTTCTCTTCGCTCACGAGATTGAGCGCTCCTCGCAGCTTCTGCTCGATCTGCTCCAACGGGCTGATCTTGCTCTCGCAGTAGGCAGCGAGTTCATCGAGAACCTGTATGCCCTGTTCTCGCTTCAGCCTATCCTTGGTCGCTTGGGAAAACACGTTGAGGTACTCGAAGTAGTCCTGAGCGATGCCCTCAATCCTCCCTCGGGCGAACATCCTGTGGCACTGCTTCTTCAGTTCCTTCTCATCAAGGAGTTTCGACCGCCTGGCTGCCTCTAGCTTCTGACTCGACTCCGTTGCGATCTCGCTGGCTAGAACCTTGCGGTCAGCTACGAGCATGCCCATGAGCTCCTGCAAAAACTCGATTGCGTAGGCAACACTCCCTTGATCTGACTTGATGATGTCTTCAAGCTTCTTGTCAACCCTCGCTTTCGCCGAGGACTTCATCGCTTCAAGCTTCGTGATGGGAGAGCCATCCTCCGCCTCTACAGGAGTGTCGATCATTCCCTCGTAGGCCTTCAGGATCCTGGCCTCCTCAGATGAGAGCCAGCGGGAGATCTCCTTGTCAGGGTTCCTATCAGTCCAGGGCTCCTTGGCCTCCGCAGGAGTCTCGTACGTGTTCTTGCCGATGAAGTAGTCGATGATTGGATCGCCACCTTCCTCATCCAGCTGAGCTTCTCGAAGGAAGTCACGGACGGCCTTCCTGAGGCTGCCCTCCGGGCTGCCGGTTAGGAACCCGTTCTGGATTACGGACGTCAACTTCGAGAGGACGGCATGCTCGAAAATGTCTTCAATGGGCAGCTCAACGGCAGAGCATCCGATGCCTGCGTACCTCGCTGCCTTGCTGGAATCGGACTCTTCTCCGGCTCCCCTGCCGTCGAGTTCGTTGTTCCAGATGCTTGCGGCCGTGCCAACAGCAATCCCAGTGTTGATGAAGAGAGTCTTGCCGATGAACTCCTGGAGATCCCTCAGATTGTCGACAGCCTGCAGCTGCTCGTTTTGGTAGTCGACGAGGAAGATCTGATCGAGGGGGGCTGATTCTGCCCAGTCGACAGCGAATGGTCCCGGGCCGTACTGCACCACATCTTCCTGGGCATCACCGCGTTGTCCGCGGGTCATGAGGAAGTCTAGTTCCTTGATGGCAGCGTAAGTGTTCCCCTCAAGGTTTCTGGGAGCCTTGTCGGTCTCGATCCGGAAGATCTTCGGAAGCAGAAAGATCCCCGCTAGCCTATCATTGACACGATCCATGACACTACGACACAAGTAAGCAACGTCAAGGAAGATTCCCGAGCCGGTTCCCCCTGCAAGTGAGCACACCAGGTAAATCCGCACTTCGGAGCTTTGCGCAAGCTCGAGCTCCTTCTGCGTGAGGGTGCTGTCAGTCGCAGTGAAGCTCCGGACACGCGTGATTGCTTCCTCGATTCGGTCTCGTATCGCTCTGGCATGGACGAAGGCTGCGAGGCGTCCGCATGGACGAATGCAATGCGCGCCGTCAATCATCTGCTTGTAGGTAACCTGGCCCTTCGGGAACTCAGCGGCGATGTGTTCCGCCTCTAGGAGCGGCTTCGGGTCCTCAACCTTCGCATAGAGCCACTCCATTCCGTCGACAAGGTCCACTTCCCTTCCGTCTCTCTTGTAGGTGTTTTAAATACAGATAGCGCACTAAACATCCCTGATTTTCGCGCTTCTGAAACTGTCTTTAGCCTCATAACACAAGTTGCCGGCAGAGCAGGAAGAGAAGAAAT
>CAZDDA010000390.1:0-2961 GCA_964504085.1 uncultured Thermotogae bacterium
GGATAGGTGGTTCTCAGCCATCAGACCGGGGTTCGATTCCCCGTGGGGCTGCCATCCGTAGGAGAGAGGCGTTATTCCCTTGAGCGATATAGGGATGACGCCTTCTCTCTTTGTTCTACCGTGTCCTCTTTCATGACCTACCGTGCTCCGCTTTTGCTTTCTCTCGATGTTTCGACGTAGCTAGATCCGTAGCTCTTGGACAGCCTCTCGGCGGCTAGCCTCATCTCTTTGTCACCACTATGCAGGTAGATCATCGTTGTCTTCAAACTCTGGTGGCCAAGCAGCAGCTGCACGGTGGCTACGTCGACGTTCGCTCTAATCAACCGACTGGCGTAGGTGTGCCGAAACGCGTGAAGAGTCGCATCAGGGACTCGAGCGGGTTTGCGCACCCGATAGAGCCTCCGGAGCAGATGACGTTCCAGGCCGCCACTGGACGATGGAACGACCAGAACGCTGTCGCCTTTCCTCCGCTTCCGTAGCTCCTCGAGAGCCCAGCAGCCGTCGGTCGTCAGAGGAATCTTCCGCGAACGCCCCGACTTCGGGCTCCAATCACCTTTCGCTCGGACGTAAAGCCAATTATTCGCAACATCCGCCCACGTCAGGTGTGTCAGCTCCTGCTCTCGGAGTCCGGTGTTCAACAACAGGACCCAGACCGGTCGATCGTCATCGTTGGCCGCCTCCAGGATTCGGTCCACTTCATTGTCAGTGTAGACCCGTATCTTCTTCTCGCGGACGCGGGGCTTTTCTATGCCGGACACTGGGTTTGCATCAAGCCAGCCCAGAGTCTTGGTCTTGGAACAGAACGATGAAATAGTCCGGAGCTCGGTGTTGACTGTCGCTGCAGCTACCTCCTTGAGCCGACCATCCTTGTAGTCCTCAATATGTGAGGACCTGAGGTCGCAGAGGTGATGGACTCCGGCCCTATGGCAGTACATGCCGAAGCGTCGCAGGATACCTCGATACCGAGACTGCGTCAGAGTTTTATGCTGTCCGCTAGCCGCAGTTCGCTCGAAGTACTGGGCTACTGCATCCGCTACGGTCACTCGCTCCGTCTGCCGTCCGCTGCCTCGCTGCTCGAGTTCTCGGTTGACTTCTCGGAGTCTGATCATTGCAATGTGCTTCTTCGTCGTGTCCAGTGATATCCAACGCTCCTTGCCGTTCTGGTCTGTGTAGCGGGCGTAGTAGTGTTTCTTAGTTTTGTTCTTCCCGTCCCTCTTGATCGATATGTACGCTGGCCTCGGCCATCGGCGGACCATAGCCTGTCCCTCCTTCCCTCTTCCACTTACGTTCAGCCTCCTCGAGGTCTTCTTCCACAAACCGCAGGGCACGCCCCCCACCGATCCTGCGAGCGGGAAGCCAGCCGCACTCGACCCACTTGTAGGCCGTGGACTTGGAGATCTCATACCGGTCGCATACCCACTCAATCGGATAAAACTTCTTCACTTCATTCCTCCTCTCTAGGCTCTAGAGCTCAAGTTCGACTTGCGATTCAATCTCGCTCCCACCATCTCGCCCATACAGTTCAGCGACAAACGTTTCCAGTTCGGCACGAAGTGCGGCCGTTTTGGCGGGGGAGTTTCCTTCCACCAGGCATTGCCCAACGGAGAGTAGAAACGCCTCTAGCTTGCCCACTCGGCTTGCCAACTGATTTCGATGCTCGCCACTCAACTTGCCCTCCTTTCCCGGTGGTCAAATCTTCTTGACCGCCAAGGCCGTGGCACTTAACCTCGCGGCGAGACGCGGGCTGGCCACCATGTGGCTTCGCCTGTGTTTCGCCTGGCGGGCGAGTGCTTCTCTTGCTGGAGTGGTCTCGCCCGTCTTCTTCCTACTCGATTATGCGTCTCCGCTATTTCGGAGTACTCTGGTCTCCCACATCTCCAGTACGTTCGTCGTCATTCAGGTCGGGCGCCATTGGGCGTAGGTTCTTGCCTTGGCTCATCATATTTCGGAGCAGCCCGATTGCGCTCGCACCACAACGCAGCGCCGTCTCGAAACCCTCCAGGTCACCGAACTGTTTGCTGAACTGGTCCCAGTTGCTGGCGACCTCTTTGAGGCGGATATGACGCGCTCCCGGAATGACTTCGGAATCCTCGCTGAACGGGGTGACGCTGATCTTCCGCTTGTCAATCTCTATTCCAAGTTCTTTCCTGATAACGGCCCGGACGTCATTCACCACGTCCTCGGCATTCCGGCTGGCCTCCGTAACTAGTTGGACGCTGCCAAGTCCTTCGCCCTTCTCCGGGGAGCCCAGTCTGACCTTCACAACGCCATCAACCCGCGCGATCAAGTCACTCGCTTCTCGGAGAATCGACAGATCAGACAGCTGCTTCTGCAATGCATCTCGTATGATTTCGGTCATCGTGATCTGCCTCAGGTCAGACATGTCCTTGAGTCGCCGGACAAGGTGTTCAGGCAGATTGACGGTGACCTGTTTCTTTCCCATTCGCCTCCGTGCCATAGGAACCTCCCTTTAGGTGGACACTAGCAGATTGTGGCCGAACGTGTCAAGATGTTATGTTATTTTCTCGGTACGCCATAGATACAGATGGCCTGTCTGAAGTATAACATCCTTTATTGCAATGTCTTGAAGACTCGACGAATCTGCGCAAATCTCCCATGTGGAGTGCCTACGAAACTTGCGTCGGGCCACCCAGCCAACGGTTTGGCGTCCCAATGTCGCCGGTCGTCCGCTGAGTGGCCACTCTCATTCAACTTATAGCTCGCCAAACGCGCAACTTTTCGGCAACTTTTCGCAAGGTCTGCTCAACGAGGCTGTTGGCGTAACCTATTGTACAAGACAGAGATATTGAGGAGGCGGGACATGTGTGGACTGGCCCGGCAAAGTGAGGACGTTCTGCGAAACGAAGCCACTTCACTGGGTGTAGCCGGAGGGGCCAAGCTAAACCGCCATGGGCGTCGACGCACTTTGTCTTCGTCTCACGGCTTGAAGCCGCTGAAGCT
>CAZDDA010000391.1:0-2946 GCA_964504085.1 uncultured Thermotogae bacterium
ATGCTTGCCATTGATTTCGCCAATGTGTTCGTCGATCTGGCGCTTGAGCGCCAGGTAATGCTCTACCTTCGTTCGAGAGGGAGTCACCGCGAGTATGAGATGCACGTTTTCCTTAAGGCCGGGATTTGATGTCAACAAACGATCGAAGGCCTGCAATCGCTGGAGGATGCCCTTTGTGTAGTCCAGACGGTCAATGGAGAAGATCAATCTGCGCTTTCCCGCTTTCTCGCGTATTTCGTCGGCCTCCTCCTGTACAGCACGATCGCAAGATCCGTCAAAGAATCGATCGTAGTCAATTCCCATCGGAAACGCATCGACCTTCACCACGCGGTTTCCCACGTTGAGCTGCCCCATCGTGTGCTCATGGCCAAGGAGATACCGGGCACTGTTGATGAAATGCCGCACGTAACCATACGTGTGAAATCCGATAAGATCCGCACCCAATAGCCCTTCAAGAATCTCCTTGCGCCAAGGAAGAAGGCGGAAGATCTCTGAGGATGGAAATGGGATATGCAAGAAGAACCCAATCTCCGCGTCCGGGAGCCTCTCCCGGACAAGAATTGGAAGCAGCATCAAGTGATAATCGTGGATCCAAATGGTGTCGGTTGATTGAGCAATTCCGACCACCGCGTCACAAAAATGCTCATTCACTCGCTGGTAGGCTTCCCAGAACGCGTCTTCGTACACAGCATACTGTGTGAAGTAATGAAAGAGCGGCCAGATCGTCCTATTACAGAACCCATGGTAGTGGTTCCTCACCTCATCCTGGGACAGGAAAACCGGATGGCAGCTTGCGGAGGCGAGCCGTTCTCTGATCTGGTTTTCCTCGGGGTTTCCCCCTGCTAGCGTTACCCCCGGCCAACCGATCCATAGGCTATCGTAGGTTTCATAGAACGAGGATAACCCCGTTGCCAAACCGCCGACGCTGTTCTGAAAGTGCAGGTGTCCCTTTCTCCGTTGAACGCTGACCGGCAGCCGGTTTGACACCAACAGTATTCTGTTCAAAAGGGTCTCTAGCCTCCCTTGGCTCTTCGGCTCCTTACATTGTACCACTACGCTAGAGAATTCCCGAGGAGATGTCTGTCGACACAGCTTCTACACCGACTAGAATGCCCATTGCTCGCCTTGTGCGTATCCACCGACATGTTCGGGAATCGCATCGAACAGGAGCGTCTCTCCAGTGACGATCGCACTCTCGCCGAAGCGATCACGGATCCGATCGATCGCACGGTTTAACCGTTCCTGTCGGCGGTCTTCCTGCAACAGGTGTCCGGGAAGACTCGCTTTTTCAGCGAGGTTGCGCACCGAGACACCGACATACGAAACGGCTTCGGGCTGTACAGTCATCTCCCGGTGAATGGCCAGACATGCTCGGTAGATTGTCTCCCCGTCGTCGGTGGGGTAGGCAAGGGTGGTCTGTTTGCCGCAGTGTCCTTCGAGTGCTCCGAGCCGGAAGCCGGAGTAGACGGTGCGACCGACCACCCCCAGCTTGCGCATCCGCCGCCCCACTCTGTCGCACAGACCACGCAACACAAGCAGAGCCAACTCAATCGGCCGCAGCCGCAGTGGCAGAGATTTGGAATGGCCGACCGACTTCACCGACACGACCGTCGTGTAGGGAATCACGGGACTGGAGTCGCGCCCCTGGCCGATCTCCTTCAGAAATAGACCGTACACCCCGAACTCCCGCTTCAGGTAGTCGTCCGGCGCCCGCCCCAGGTCGGCCAGGGTGTGGATTCCCACCTTGGCAAGACGGATCTCGATTCTCCTGCCGATGCCGCACACCTCACCCACTGGCGTGGTCGCGAGCAGTTCCGGAAGCTGATCGGCCCGCAGTTCGCCAATCCCGTCCGGTTTGTGACGATTGGCAACCAGCTTGGCCAATGTCTTATTGGAGGCGATCCCGAGTGTCCCCGTAATCCACGGCCCGAGGACCTCACGGAATTCCTCCTTGATTCGTCTGGCCATCGGGACGGCCCCTCCATAACGAAAGGCCTCTTGAGTGACGTCCATGAACACTTCGTCGATACTGAACACCTCAAGCGCGGCGGTGTAGTTTTTGAGAATGGTCAGGAACCGTTTGGTGACCTCAATATAGCGTGACATACTCCCGGGAACGAGGACGAGGTGGCGACAGAGGCGACGTGCCTCCCACATCGGCATGCCGGTCTTGAGCCCGTAGCGCTTTGCCTCGCGCGACACGGCAACGACGATCGACCGCTCGTGCGGCTTTCCGGTCACCCCAATCGGTTTGCCACGCAGGGATGGATTCGCCTGCTGCTCCACCGAGGCAAAGTAGGCATCCATATCCAGGTGTACGATGATCCGAGACATGCCGGCGCCCTCCGTTTAGCCCTCTACGTCAATGGCCTCCAGTGTCCACAGGCAGCGATTCGTGTTTAAGCGAATGCGAAACTGGTTCGTCCCACAGCTCACCGAATAACAGAAGAAGTGCGTCTCTCCGTCGCGCTCCGGGTACACCAAATTGGTGGTGGTAACGTCAAAGCGCCGATTGCCCCACCGAAACGCGCGCAAGAGGGGGTGCGGGGCCCCGCGGTTGTAGATGACATAGGCATCGATTGGTTCCTGAACCGGTTGATACATGGGCGTCCACCTCGTTCAGTGTATAAACTGAACAAGCGGCTGTCAAGGGGAGAGAATAGAAAACAGGCGGTAACTCTGATGAGGACCGACAAAACCGACCGCTTCGCGGCGAATAAGGCGCAACTGCGTTAAGCGAGAAACGCGGTGGAGACAAGCGTTGTGACGGATGTTCAGCGCTTCGGCAAGTTCCCTTGCCGTGGTCTTTCCACGCTCGATGACCAAAGCGAGGGTCTCCTGCATCATCGTGGGCAACAGTCCAAGTACACTCCATTTGTCATCGGTCAAACAGAGCGCGGCAAGGCGGCGACGTTCGAGCTTGTGCGACAGATCGTCGGTGATCTC
>CAZDDA010000392.1:0-2944 GCA_964504085.1 uncultured Thermotogae bacterium
ATCCGAACTGGGGTCGAAGTCCTTTACTTTCTTCATCTCGGTTATATCCAGCGGTACCTCGATCTTCATCAACGGGTTCAGCAGCCTGGCGGCAAAATTCTTTGGATCGGCCATATCCTCCTTCATGGTTGGATTTCTGGAATCGAACAAGATTTGGCCGGCCTTCCAGCCAATGACCCCGGGCAATCCCAGGGTATCAACGCGCTGCCCGTTTGCCAGGGTCGTTGCCGGATTGTCCGCTCTGTACTCTCCTCCTGGATGCATAAGGGTTTCTCCGACCTTGAGGATGGGCACGTTTTCCGGCCAGGCGGTACTGAATCGTATCTTTCCAGGTGCGCCTTCAAAATCCGGGTTCCCGTTAGAGGTGCTCAGACCTTGTAACCATATTTGTTTGTCCCCGGGTCTATCTTGAGGATGCCAGAAGGTGGTGAGCAAGGGGTAATAAAAATGGCCGAAGAGATGCGGCTCTTTCGTGAGTGTGGTTTTTCCGGAAATGGCCCAGACGGTCCCCTGGGGGTCGATCCAGTACGTGGCCTGATTGTTGCCGCTGTTAAGGAAATAGGTTCCATCGATTTTTGGGAAGTTAGTGCCCAATTGGGAGTCGTTCATGTTGGACAAACCAATCACCTTGTTCAAGGGGTAGGGGGCATAGATCGGTTCCCCTGCTTTGACCGTGTAGCTAAACTTGTAGATGTCGGTTTCGTACGCGATCCCGTAAACCGCCATGCGATGTTCTCCGATCTGGTTGTCAAAGTATTCAACCAGAACGTAAGGGTCGGACGTGTAGCTTTCTCCTGAAGTGATATTCAAATCCTTGCAAAACGCAAAGGCTGCCGGGGGTGGGTTGGAGCCGCCGCGCTTGAGAACCCGATCGGGAATCGGTTTGCCTTTATTATCCAGCGCGTGCTGGAAGATGGACTCGGCAATGATGGCGTGTTCCTCGTTCGGGTTATATCCAGGCTTGCTGGGATCGGGCTGGTTGTAGATGCGAACGTCTGTATACTGGGGAGACAAGAATTCCGGTTGCGGTTTGCCGTAGCTGCTCAATCCTGCAGAACCGAGGCGGCTGGCCATTACGATCTGATCCGGGTTATCCGGCCACTCAATCACGTGACTGGGATAGTGGACCGGTTTCCATGGCCAGTTGATATTGGGTTCGTCAGTCACTTGACCCTCGGCGCTTCCCTGATCGGTTTTTTTTCGCAGGTTCTCATACCAGACCACCACCAGCTCATCGCGGTAGCCATCCGTCTTGGACCATTTCTTCAACCGACGATTCACAGGAATGATGGGTTCCTTCACGTTCTCCCGGTCATAGATGCCCGGATTATGTAGCTGTCTTGCGCCGGCTTCATACAGCCAGCCGGTGCCAATTCCTGCACGGTCATATTCACTGGAAAGGGGCGTACCGATGGTCCCTCGGCCCAGGTCGATCATCGGCTTATTCGCGTTCCAGTCTTTGCCTGTCTCTGCAAAACGTGTTTCGACTATCCTGGCGAGGAGCATTTCCTGGGTGCGATCTCCGGCCGCCGAGAAACTGGCCGGATTTTCTGGATCTGATCGCGAAAAGAGCAGCACCGAACGGCCGGCGATATCGTTTGTAAAGCGCCCCTCGGTCACCGTTGTCTCTCCAGCTTCCACCTTGGGGTACTCCCCTTCATCGTAGGTGTCTGGCTGGAAATAGACGAGCTCGATAAAATGAAAGGCATCCTTGGGATCGGATTCCAGGCTGACCACAGGGGCACCGGCAATATGGCGATAGTGCGCCCGCTTGTAGTCTTGCTTCCAATCCTCGCCAAGCTCGGGAAGATACCGTTCCAGTATTCCTATTTCATGGTCGTCCTTCTTCTGTTTGAGAATTATGATTTTTTGTTTGCGCCCCATGCCGAGCCAAGGAATGTCGGTGTATCTCTCTTCTTTTTTGTGTTTTTCAAGCCGTGGGTCTTCAAGGAACGCCTCTTGGGCATCTTGTTGTGCGGACTTAGGAATCTTGTCTCCACAGAAACCGGTGGCGATCTCAACGAAAACAGAACGGTCCGTCTCTCCTGTCTTGAACTCCACCAGATACTTTCCTGGACGGACCGGAAGGAGTCGTTTTCCAACCTCATCCCATACGAGCGTATTCTTTAGGTTGGAGCCGGGCGGCGCACCTTCAACAATGGTGAATTTGGGCTCAATGTTCAGATTGATGTACCTTGGCATGTTGTGGCGATTCACCTTATTCCCGTCCCAATCCTCGATAAATTTCTTGTCCGTTTCTTCAGCGGCCCGTGCCGATTCATTCAGCAAATTCGGATCGAGGTAATCGCCTATGGCAATATCAAACTTGAAGATCACATCGCCATAATCCCAGCTGACAAAGGTCGGACGCGTCAGTGACGCTATCTCCAACCCATAGCTGGTTCCGGGTACTGTCTTCCGCTTATCCTTTAGTCTTAACTCCACATCTTTTTTCTCGCTAAGCAGCGAGCTTGGGAGGCGCCCTTGCGGCTGGGTGAAATGCCCGCCGCCTGTATTCCAGCCCTTCAGCTGAGTCCCCTCACCGGGTTGATAGGGAGCGGCGATAAAAAGGCGGGAACCATAATCGAACCAGCGCTCCGGCATATCGTTGCGCCCGAGACCGGAGTAAGGTTGATACCAGTCATCCTGTTTGGGTGTTTCGCCGGCGGTTTGCCCGAAGTCGCGGAGGACTTTGATAAAAGGATAGGGACGGGCCTCGTCTTTATGTATTGGGCCGAGTTTCACGATGAGTTGCTTCCTCCAGCGAAATACCAGTTCCGTGGGTTCGGTCATGGTGAAATCATCGAGGCTGAATGTGTTATCAGGTTTGAATTCCGGTTTACTGGAAGGGGCGGATCCCCGGCCTTGGTAACTATGCACCACAAATCTGTCGTCCAATTTGGGAATCTCGATCTCGAAACCAAAACGGCCGACGTCAATCTCA
>CAZDDA010000393.1:0-2939 GCA_964504085.1 uncultured Thermotogae bacterium
TACGTGGTTTTTGGGCATCCTCTTCCAAATGTATCTCTTGGCTCCCCTGCTTGTCAGAGGCTATGAGGCGCTACGAGCAAGATGCAGTCTCTTGTGGGTCGGTGGTTTCATGCTCTGCGTTGCGGTCGGGGGGCACTTCGTAGGATATGTAGTGTCAGGGTCCTGGGATATCAGGAACCTTGCAGGATACATAGCGCTGTTCCTGTTCGGGTTCCTAGCGGGAGACATGGTAGTATCTCAGGATCGTAGCGTCGCGAGAATCAGGGAATGGATGCTGCGTCACCGGGTTGTCGTCTTCGGTGGCATCATACTCGCGTTTGAGTTCCTCTTCTTTGTCTACTCAAGGGGCATCTTCGGCTACTCAAGGGGTATCTTCTTTGTACTGCCCTTCGAGAGCGTGCTTGGCATTCTGGGAGGAGCGCTTGTCGTCATGCTGGCAGGCAATGAAGCGGCACGAGAGACGGTGTTGCACAGGGCAAGGCTCTACAGGTGGATGAGAACAGTCGGAGAAGTCTCTTTTGGACTCTACTTGTGGCATCCGGTTGTGATGAGAGTGCTCCTATCGACGAAGTGCATCGGGCTTCGCGACCCTCCCTACGAGTCGATCCTCGTTCTCCTCTTGCACTATGTGCCCGTTGTGATCGTGAGTCTGATGGTGGCTCTTCTCTCACGTACTGTGATTGAGAGGCCATGCCGGGCACTGTATGGGAGGAGGAATCCCGATGGGGACCGTGCGTCCTCATCACGCCCACCAGTGGAATAGGGGCAAGGCGTAGAAAAGGAAGGGAAGGGATATGCAAACCAGAATCGTTGCCGAAATTGCTCAGGGCTACGAAGGGGACGCCGGACTTGCGCGGCTCTTGGCGCACGGAGCTGTGTGCGCAGGTGCCGATGCAGTCAAATTCCAACTTGTATACGCAGATGAGATTGCGGTCCCCGACTATGAGCACTACGAGTTGTTCAGGAAGCTGGAAATGCCCTACGAGGCTTGGGAAGCTGTTGCAGAGATCATCCACCGAGCGGGGAAGGACTTCTTCCTGGACGTATTTGGCGAACGAAGCCTCCGTGAAGCAACAGCACTAGGAGCCGACGGCGTGAAGATCCACACGGCAGACTTCTTTAATACACGGTTTGTGCGTGCCACGCTTGAGACAGCGCCATATGTGATTGTCTCTCTTGGTGGAGTCTCGACCCAGGAGCTTGAGGACTTCATTGCGTTGCATGATGTTGCCCCTGAGCAGAGAGTCTGCTTCATGTATGGATTCCAGGCTGAGCCAACGCCCGTTGAGTGCAACAACTTGAGGAGGTTGGGAATCCTGAGGGAGCGTTTTCCCGGGTACAGGTTTGGCTTCATGGATCACGCTGCGGGAGACAGCGATCATGCAATGACTGTGGGTTTCGTCGCACTTGGATTTGGAATCGAGTGTATCGAAAAACACTTCAGCCTAGATCGTGAGCTGCAGCTCGAGGATTTCGTCTCAGCTCTCAGTCCCCACGAATTCAGCCGCTTCGTGGAGGGAGTAAGGAACACTGAAAGAGCCCTTGGGACAGCAGATCTCAAACTGACAGCCGTGGAACGCAAGTACCGAAAGACGGCAATGAAGTCTGTTGTGGCTTCCAGAGACATCAAACGAGGAAGTACGCTGGGTGAAGAGGATCTGAGTTTGCTGCGTGCGGGGAAGGAAGGTACGTCGGACTCCTTTCATAGTGTTGCCCAGGTACTCGGACGGATCCTAGCTCGTGATGTTCGGCGGAATCAGCGAATCACGGAGGAGATGCTCATATGAGGAAGCTGGTTGCTGCCCTTGCGTGCAGGGCGCAGGGAAGTCGGCTGTACGGCAAGCCGCTCCAGAACCTTGATGTGGATGAAGGGACAACGATTCTGGATCACATGCTAGATTTGATTGAGACCATCCCGGTGATTCAAGGTGTGGTCTTGGGCATTGCGGATGGGACTGCGAATCTGCCATTCGTCGATCTAGCGAAACGACGCGGCGTGGAATACATCATAGGGGACGAGAGAGACGTCTTGATGAGATTGATACAGTGTGGACGCAAGGGCCATGGGACAGACATTTTCCGTGTAACAACAGAATCACCGTTCTTCTACTACGAACTAATAGATAGCGCATGGGCGAGACACGTTCAGCAGAGCAATGATGTCACAACCATGGATGGTGGACCGGAAGGTTCGCACTTCGAGATCTACAAGTTGGATGCGCTGGAGGCGTCACACAACCTTGGGGACGACCGCCACCGATCGGAGTACTGCAGTTTGTACATCCGAGAGCATCTGCATGACTTCAGAGTCGAGGTCTTGGCTGTTCCTCCTGATGTGGGGCGGCTCGATCTGCGCCTTACTGTTGACTATCCGGAAGACCTGGTTCTGTGTCGACGAGTGTATGGGCATCTCAAGCACAAGGCTCCTCGCTTGCCGCTGAGCGAGATTGTGCGATTCATTGACGAGCACCCGGATGTGAGTGCTATGGTGAAGCCATATGTTGTTGAGGAGCGGCTCTGGCCCGAGTAGCGTCTTGCACGATCCGGAGTGCATGCTTGGGCAAGGGAGTTTCTTGGTCAAGAGTAGGCCACAGCTTCTGGGAGGCATAGGATGAGTCGAGCGGGGGGAGAGCTCTACTACAAGGCCAAAGGCAGAATACCTGGAGGAACTCAGCTTCTCTCAAAGCGCCCGGAGATGTTCCTCCCCGACCAATGGCCAAGTTATTACAGCAAAGCTCGGGGCATCGAGGTCTGGGATCTTGACGGCAGGAAGTATCTCGACATGTGCTACTGCGGAATCGGCGCCTGCATCCTAGGAGCGGCTGACCCGGATGTCGACCGTGCCGTTCGGAACGCAATCGATCAAGGGACCATGTCCACGCTTAACTGCCCGGAGGAAGTAGGTCTTGCCGAGCTACTGTGCGAACTGCATCCATGGG
>CAZDDA010000394.1:0-2932 GCA_964504085.1 uncultured Thermotogae bacterium
GCTCTATCAAATATCAATTCGTTCATTTTGTCCTTGTGTCTCCTGTTGCCCAATAGTTGTGCATCAGCTGCCGCGCGGCTCTGGCCCGGATGCCCTCAATCAATGACCAGTAAACCCAGCAAGCACCCCGATGCAACCCGCGCGACGGCGTGGTCAGCCGCATGCGCTTGCTGGGCCGTACCCACCTCGACAATGTCATGTTCCGTTCGTAGTCGGCGATTCATCGCCGTGTCAGCCCATCATCTAGAAAGACGTATTCATCATAGTCACACGTGGGCTCATAGCCAATCCGTTGATAGACACGGTTCGCCGCCACGTTGGACAAGTCTGCGAACAACGCACAATATCCCCATCCTGACTCAAGGAGGAGTCGACTCAACTCGCCAACACACGCGGTCGCATATCCCCGTCCCCTCAATTCCGGCGGCGTGTACACCAAGCTCACGCTGACCCCGTTTCTCGTTGGCCGGGTCTTCATGGCCATGGCAACAGGCCTCTCATCCTCCCACAGGTAGATATCCCCACTCTCTATTCCAAGTTCTGCCGCTCGACGCGCTTCCTCTCGATCCGCTTCTCCAAAGATCTCGACCTGAAACTCATATCGCCACCTGGCCATCAATTTCCTGTCTGCCGCCGTGGCCAATCGCAACCGCCCGCGCTCCGGCACCGGACTCTTCACTTTCCGCAGTTGATATAATCGATTCTGTCGCTCAACCTCACACCTCTGCCCAGTGATTTCCGCCCATCCTTCCACGACTCTTCTCGCAGCCTCCCTTGGCCCCACCACTCCAGGAACCTTCCATCCCTCGTTGATCAAATCCTGTGCCAGCACCTTCGCTCCTTCGTCCAGGTCGCCTTGATGACCGTACACCACCAGCTTGTGGGGCGGTGTCATCATTGCGGCAAGTACCAGGCTCTCTTCATCTTCGACTGTTTTCAGACACGGGCGTGTCTTGACCCGTTCCGGGTAACGTACGAGCCGCAGGCAGACGCCCAGCATCAGGCTGTTGGCGGCCTCATTCGACTCCAGCTCCCCCTGCATGTTCCTGAGGAAGCTCTCCGCGTCAGCGTAGGTCCTTACCTTCATCCCCATCTAACACCTTTTCCACTTCATATGTGTAAATTCCTGCCCGAGGCACAACATGCCTGTTGTCGGGTCTCGCTCACCCGTCTCGAATGGGTCTGCCGTATCCTCAATCCACTGTTGAAGCCGTTGCTCCATCTTCTCCTGTATCAGTGCGTATTCTGGATTGCCGGCTAGATTGTTGATTTCATGGGGGTCGTTTTCGCGATCAAAGAGCCACACATCTCCACCACCGAACCACCTGGCGTACAACCACCGCTGAGTACGCAGCCCACGCCAGTAACCGACCCAATCACCGCGATGAGGCCAACCAGGACCCAGGATCTGCAGATACACGGAATCCGGCTGTGGACCTTCATTTCCGAGCGCGGCGTGGGAAAGATCCTGGCCCTGAACACCATTGGGTATGTCTACCCCGGCAAGAGAAAGCAGTGTAGGCATGACGTCAACGCTGCTGAACAGGGTATCCGTCGACGTTCCGCCGTCTACGCCTTTGGGGTAGGACAGGATGAACGGGATGTGGATGGACTCCTCGTAAGGAGTGGCTTTGGAAGCACGCTTGGAATGATGTAGCCATGCGTCCATAGGCTTGCCGTATCCATGACTGCTCAGATGATCCCCGTGGTCCGACGAGAAGCAGAGAATCGTGTCCTCGCGGAGGCCATTTTCCTCGAGCCAGTTCACCAATCGCCCCATTTGTGTGTCGAGGCCGGTAATGTTGCCGTAGCAGTGAGCGATTTCCTTTTGAGCGAAGTGTTTCATCTGTTCCGGCACGTTTGGGGGAACGTCCACCATTTCCGGCCGGTATAGCGCGTATTCTTGCGGATACTCCTCATACGGCCAGTGCGGCGGGCCCCAAGACAGCATGAGAAGGAAAGGCTTATCCTTACATTGCTTGCGATGGTTCTGCATGAAGCGGATCGCCAGGTCGGTCTCTCCCGCAGGGGCCCATTGTTCGATCTTGATCGGTCCCGTCTCATTCTCCCAGTACGCTACGTCGAAGTAGTGGTGCTGGCAGTCGTACGCCGCCATGTAGTCGAAGCCGTAGCGCTTCCCTGGCGTATAGGGTCCATAGCCCAGGTGCCATTTGCCGACGTAGCCGGTCCGATAACCCGAAGCCTTCAGTGCCTGGGCGAGCGTGGTCTGATCCTCGAATAATTGGTACTCGTTGTCCAGGACGCCGTTCTTGTGAGAGTAGCATCCTGTCAGGATCTGGGCTCGGTATGGCGAACAGATGGGGCAAGATGAAAACGCTTGCCGGAACAACACTCCCTCTGCGGCGAGTCGGTCGAAAGCAGGCGTGCGAATCACAGCGTTCCCTGTGCAGCCCATGGTGTTGTAACGCTGCTGATCGCTGAAGATGAAAATGATGTTTGGTTGGGTCATGCTGTCCTCTATTGCTCCGGCAGCAGAGGACGAATCTCTTCCAGCAATGCCGGCACATCGGTAACAGCCGTCTGCCAGACTTGCTCCAAGTCGACAATATCATACCCATGTATCAACTTGTCTCGCATTCCCGCTACCAATGCCCACGGTATCTGAGGATGAGCAGCACGAAACTCGCTCGAAAGTCGCTTCACAGCTTCTCCCATTACCATCAACTGATGCAATATCGCCGATTGGGTCTTGAAATCCTCCAGAAATGACGCTTTGTCCATTCCCGCTTTGAATTCTTGAACCAACTCACCGGCTCGAACGATATCCAGCAGCGTTGATCTATCGTGTTCCATAGACCACCTCTGCCGTTCCAAGAATCTCCTCTCGGCGCATCCAGTTATGGCTTTGCTCCACTGCTCGTTTTGTAAAGAGGTCTATTTTGCGGTTCAGCAAATCAGACAACTCTTGCTC
>CAZDDA010000395.1:0-2910 GCA_964504085.1 uncultured Thermotogae bacterium
TATATTATGAGCGAGGAGGCCTCCAAAGGCGTGTATCGTGTTCGAGATGAGGTGAATCTATTGAGATCGTCATTGGACGGGGAGACGGAGGCGTGGGGAGAGATCGTTACTCGTTATAAGGAAGCGGTGTTCGGCCTGTGCTTGGGATTTTTGCGCAATAGGGCTGATGCTGAGGATCTTACCCACGATACATTCATCCGCGCTTATGAGAATCTTCGGCGTTACCGGCTGGAGAAGCGATTCTCTACGTGGCTTTTTACTATCGCTTCCAATCTTTGCCGCAACCGCCTTCGCCACCGCCGGTATCATCCGGTTCTTCCCCCACCCGAGGAGGTAAGCGGAGGCAGTGATCCAGCAGTGGTAGTGATCCGCGAGGACCGTTGGGCACGTATCCGAAGAGGACTGGATCGCCTACCCAGCGCCTACCGGGCTCCGATTGTCCTACGCTATTACAACGACCTCACCTACCAGGAGATTGCCGAGGTTCTTTCTCTTCCCGAAGGCACGGTGAAAACTCGCCTCCATCGGGGGAAAGCGATGCTCAAGCAAGCAATTGAGGAGAATGGAGTGATTCATCATGAGAGGGGATAATCTAGAAGAGGCATTGAAGGACGTATTGCGGCACGAAGTCTCTGTCAAAGCGCCCCATCTCGAAGGGTTGGAAGAGCGGATTGTGGCAGAACTTGAGGGGCGGCTTCCCAAACGGGGTTTGGTGGAGACACTAAAGCAGCTTGGTGCACCTACGCGTGGCGCGAGGCTCGGCCAGCTTGCCGTGATCGGAGCCACGGCGGTGGTTTTCCTCCTCGTAGGGACGTTCCTCGTTGGTCGTGCTCCTTTCCTGGGAGGAGGGCCAAACAAGACGGCGACAATGAGCGCTGTAGCGGAGAGTGGAAATGCGGTCCTATTCCTCATGCCTGCTCCTGGTGCGCAGAGCGTCACCGTGGTCGGTAACTTCAACGATTGGGAGGCAACACCGCTTTCCGATGATGATGGCGATGGAATCTGGACCGCAAGCATTCCACTTTCTCCTGGCCGCTATGAGTACGCTTTTGTTGTTGACGGCCGCTGGTGGGGGCAAGATCCACTTGCTGATGAGTACGTCCGCAGCTTTGGTGATTTTAGCTCCGTTCGCTACGTGGGACGGGCGGGTGAGGGAGCATGAAGGCGCGTTTTTGGAAGACTTGCTCTCTTGGGGTTCTAGGAGTGGTCCTTCTTCTCGGCTATAGTGGAGTGATTCTTGCCGAGACCACAGCTGCCGATGTGGAGCAGGCCTTGCAGGCACTTTCCTTATCGCAAAGCGAAAAGATCCTAGAAGCATTCAAGATCGGATTCGTCCAAGGAAATTTGCTCCCGGAGGAAACGTTGCGATTGGTGACTCGCCTAACTGCTGTGGAGGGAAGCCCCGCTGAAAAAGAGGCGATTCTTCTTGCGATCGCTTCCGCCCTGATGGATAGCCTCCCCGGAAAAACGCTTGTGGACAAGACTCTGGAAGGGTTGAGTCGTGGAGTACCACTTTCTCAGATTGGTCGACAAGTGTCCATACGCGTACGCCTCCTTGTCGAGGTGCGGGACCTTCTCTATTCAAAAGGGGTTTTTGTCGCTACAGAGGGACAAGCTGCTTCCTCATTCCTCCTTCCGGTACGGTTTGACCTCTTGGTCATCCACATCGCCGATGCTCTGGGAGAGTATCTGGAAGGGTGGGGAAGCCCGTTGGATGGGTTTCTCCTCGAAGAGGTCGTGCATCTGCGTCTATCGAAACTAAAAGGGGTGGTTATTCCCGTTGAGGACGTTGAGCTTGTCTTAGCCCGGATCGGGCCGGCAGACTTGGCGCGTGTAGTTAGAGAAGTGCTAGACCAGCTATCGGAACGGACAACAAGTTTGAGTGAATGAGGAGGGACAGAATGAGAGCGAAAAGGGTTTGCATGGGGATGACCCTGTCGGTGCTGGTTGCCTTGGCATCTTTCATCAGCCTAGCCCAGCCGGTCGCGCCGCTTGGAATCATAATACAGCCACCCGATGCGAGCGATCTGTCAGTACGAATATGGGTGGACAGGGGAGCGTACACCGTTGGAGAGAAGATCAACGTTCACTTCGAGGTGAACACCGAAGCTTACGTCTACATCTATGACATCGACCCTGCTGGGAAAGTGACTCCCCTCTTCCCGAACGCCTGGTCGCAGGACAACCGCGTGAGCGCTGGCGAGCACACTCTCCCGGATTCAGCGGCCTACCAGTTCACCGTTTCCGGACCCCCTGGAACCGAATACATCCAGGCCATTGCCAGCACACAGCCTTTGAGTTTACCGTCTCAGTTCCAGTCTTCCACGCCATTTGCACCGTTGGGGTTGGATCCGGAGGACTTCCAGTCACAATACCAGGCAAGAGTGTTGGGAATCGTCCCCGCGCAAGCCTGGGCCCAAGATTGGACGAGCTTCGAAGTCGTCTCTGGATCTGCTCCTTCCTATGGGACCGTGATTGTCAATTCGATCCCCAGTGGGGCGTGGATCACGGTTGATGGTGACTATGTAGGGTACACGCCCCGTACCCTGTATCTGCGGCAGAATTCTTATCAGGTAGTTTTGAGCAAGAGTGGTTACCAAGACTGGAGACGCGCCATATTTGTCATCGGCGGCCTAACGCGAACAATCAATGCACGGCTGGAATCGATGGCTCCTGTCAACCAACCGCCAGTTGCGTCCTTCATCGTTTCTCCAGGGTTCTCGACGTGGGTCCATTTTGACGCTTCGACATCCACCGATCCGGACGGGAGTATCGTCTCCTACAGTTGGGACTTCGGAGACGGGAAAAGCGGCTCTGGAGTCAGTGACTGGCACTGGTACGGCGGTCCGGGGGGCTACACGGTGACCCTCACCGTGACCGACGATGACGGTGCCACCGACAGTGAGGTTC
>CAZDDA010000396.1:0-2902 GCA_964504085.1 uncultured Thermotogae bacterium
CGACCGGGTAATCTTCCCCATCTATGACCTAACCGGCCGGCCGATCGCCTTCGGAGGACGCGCCCTGCAAGGAGAACCGAAGTACCTCAACTCGCCCAAGACGGATCTCTTCGATAAAGGAAGGCATCTCTACGGTTTGTTCTGGGCTCGAGAGGCACTGGCGACTCGGCGCTGCGCAATCCTCGTCGAAGGCTATACTGACGTCCTCTCTTTGCGGTGTGCCGGGATTCCTCACGTAGTGGGTAGTATGGGCACCGCTCTGACGCAGAGTCAGGCCGACCTTCTGCGTCGGTTCGTGGAGGAGGTCGTAATCGTGTACGACTGCGACGCGGCCGGGGGAGCGGCTTCCTTGCGCGGGATGAGTATTCTCCACAATAGCGGCCTGTTTGTGCGGGTGGCCCGTCTCCCGGAAGGCGATGACCCCGACAGCTTGGTGCGCCGTGATGGGGCAGAAAGGATGCTCGAGCTATCTGAAACTGCTCTCCCGTTTCATTCCTTCTACGTTGAGACAATATCAACTCAGCACGACCTACAGACGTTCAGGGGCAAAGAGCAAGCCCTGGAAGAAGCGCGAAGCTTCTACTCACAGCTTTCCAGCATTCCACTAAGAGACGCCATCGTCGTGTCACTGGCTGAAACGCTCAAAATGGGAGAAAGCGATGTGAAGCGATTTCTTCGCGGGAAGCAGCCGCATTATTCAGCAGCGGACGAGGGTTCAAATCTAGAACTTGGGACCCCGGAGGACGTTGTCCTGGCCCTGCTCCTACAGGGAAGGGCCAGCTGGGAGCAAGTGGCCAAACTTGCTTTGCCGGAGGATTTCTCCCCTGTATACCATCCAATCGTCGAGGCGATAGCAGATGAGAATGGGCCGTGCGACCTTTCCCAACTGGTGCAGCACTTGGACGAGGAGTCGGCAAGATTGGCAAGCTATCTCGCTTTGGCTCCGGTCACGTTCAGCAACGCCGAGAAGGCCCTGCACGATGCACTTACCAAGCTCGTGAAGCTGCCGGCGATAGAACGAAAGCTAGCAGAGATGCGTAAGGAAATAGTCGAAATCGAAAAAACCGGAGATCGAAACAGGGTCGATGCACTGCAGCGAGCCTACAGTACACTGGTTTCACAAAAACTATCCAGGAGAGGAAAGTATGGGGAAAGATAAGGAAAATAAGGCAAAGACCGAACCGACCGCCTCCGCTGAGAAACAACGGCCCGAAAAAGACCCTGTAGAAGAGTCCGGCACACTCTCTTCCAACGATCCATCCGATGCGGTTGCAGCTGATGCAGAACAGGATGTCGAAGACAACATGCCCGCAGAAGACGATGACCTCTCTGATCCGGAAGCTCTCCTAGCGGATGAGGACTCCGCCGACGATGAAGCGGATGTGATCGCCGCGGTAGAGACTCACCACAACGAGGAGTCTTCCACCAAGGACGGCCACGCTAAAACAAAGAAGCGGACCCAAGACAAGCCCCCCCCTTCCTCCCGTCGCGAGGATCCGGTCAAGACGTATCTGCGGGAAATCGGAAAGGTTCACCTCCTCACCAAAGAGGAAGAGGTGGAACTGGCAATGGCTATGGAGGCCGGACTGGAGGCTGCCGAACGTCTCGACCATGCTCGACTCTCCGAGGAACACGGAATTGTCCTCCTGTCACAGGAGGACAAACTAGAACTGGAAAAGCTTGTGACAACGGGGGGGGCGGCACGGGAGCGGTTAACTGTCTCCAATCTGCGTCTTGTCGTCTCCATTGCCAAAAGGTACATGAATCGCGGCCTTTCCTTCCTCGACCTGATTCAAGAAGGGAACATGGGACTGATGAAGGCGGTGGAGAAATTCGACTACAGCCGCGGCTACAAGTTCTCGACATACGCCACTTGGTGGATTCGGCAGGCGATCACGCGTGCGATAGCCGATCAGTCACGGACGATCCGTGTTCCCGTTCACATGATCGAGACAGTCCGCGAGTTGAATCGGGTAAAGCGGGAGTACATCCAAGCACACGGTGCAGCCCCCACCTTGGAGGATCTCTCCATCCTCACCGGCATGTCGATTGACAAGATTAAGAAGGTGGAAAACGTCTCCCAGTTCACCGCCTCCCTAGAGCGGCCGATCGGCGAGGAAGACGAGGACACCCTCGGCGATTTCATTGAAGACCCCTCCTCTCCCTCTCCGACAAAGGAGACGTTCCGCATGTTCTTAAAAGAGCAGCTGAATCACGCACTTGGTCAACTCGACGAACGAGAACGCGAGATTCTGAAGCTCCGCTACGGACTCGACGACGATCACCCACGCACGTTAAAAGACGTCTCGCTGAAATTCAACATCACCCGCGAGCGCGTCCGTCAGATAGAAATCAAAGCAATCGAGAAACTGAAACACCCGTCCCGCCGGGCCGAACTCAAGCGGTTCCGTGAACTCCTGATGGGAGAGGATTAGCCCCCAGTGAACGCAGCCCGGCCTGAGGAACCCTCAGCCCAGCCGATTGTGGTGATCCTCGGTCCGACCGCCACCGGCAAAAGCGCGGTGGCCACAGAGCTCGCTCTCAGGCTGAACGGTGAAGTGATCTCAGCCGATTCGCGTGCCTTCTTCCGCGGCCTCGACATCGCTACCGACAAGCCACCCTATTCTGCCCGCTGCGGCGTACCTCACCATCTCCTCGATATCGTCGGCATTGACGGCACCTACGATGCAATGGCCTTCCGTCAGGATGCAGACCGCGTCATTCGGGAGATCGGGAAGCGAAAGCACGTGCCAATTCTTGTCGGAGGCGCAACCCTCTATCTCGGAGCTGTCCTGCGGGGACTGTTCCCAGGGCCGTCTGCCGATACCGCCCTGCGCAAAGAGCTGACAGAACGCCCAATAGGTGAACTATACGAGCAACTTTGCGCTGCCGATCCAAAAGG
>CAZDDA010000397.1:0-2900 GCA_964504085.1 uncultured Thermotogae bacterium
GGCCTTTCTCGAGGCGGAGAGCTACCCCGGCCCGAGCATCATCATCGCCTACTCGCCGTGCATCAACCAAGGCCTGAAGAAGGGGATGGGCAAATCCCAGGAGGAAGAGAAGTTCGCCGTCGAAGCCGGCTACTGGCCGCTGTACCGCTTCGACCCACGCCTGGTCGCCGAAGGGAAGAACCCGTTCCAACTCGACTCCAAGGACCCAACCGGCGACTTCCACGACTTCCTCATGGGCGAAGTCCGCTACGCCAGCCTCGTCAAGAGCTTTCCCGACGAAGCCAAGAAACTCCACGCAAAGCTCGAGCAGGAGTACAAAGAACGCTGGGAGACGTACAAGCAGATGGCAGCGTGATCAAGAATCATGCTGCCAAGGTCGAAGGGGGAGTGCTTTCGCATTCCCCCATACCATTGTCGCACTGTTCTACCGCGGCTGTCCGGCAAGGATACCTGTGATGTGATCCTCGGCCCAGATCAGTGCCAGAATCTGTCCCATACCCAGAGCACGACATTCACGACCGTGGCAACCGCGATAACAACGGTCATCCATGTCATCGCCTTTGTATGACGGTGCAGCTGTCGGTGGTGGAGTTCATCCCGGTAGAGGGTAAGCCAGTCTCTTGAACCGCAACCCACCGCAGCTTCATCATGCTTCTTGGTCAACTCACGATGCGTCAAACCCTTCAACTCAGCCCACTTGTAGGCCATCGCGGCCTCCTTTCTGCAGCTTCCCGCCGGGAGTCACGTATGGCAATCGCTCGTGGGGTCGGCAGGATCTCAGAAGTGCCATGTCTCAGATCATCGCTGCCAGTTCCCCTACACTTCTCTCCTTCATCCTCCCATACTAACATCTGTACTCGTACGTCACATCGTACAATGATGAGATTCCTGGAGCAAGTTGATCTCGCGCGTCGATGGCTGATCAGTTCGTGATCGATCGAGGCAGACGATCTCGGTAATTTGTCTTTGGGAGGGGTACTGGGGTCAATACACCGAGACATCCTCCTTCGGAGGATAGCAAGCAAAGAGACGCTCTGGTTGAATCTCGTCGCCTTTTATCATATCCTCTATGGTGGCATGTTATGAGCTTTTTCGGATGTCATGATCGAATTCTTGATACGCCATCAAGTGAGAGGATCGAGTAGCAGCGTATACAACTCGTGTCCTTGACGGTACACCGATATTGATGTAGAATGAGCCATCGCCAGAGGAAATGGAGAGTTGTTCATTACGAGAGGGAGTCCGGGGAATGCCCTGTCCGGGAGTTTCTGGACAGTCTCGGGATGAAGGAGAGAGCAAAGGTTCTCGCGGCGGTTGACTTGCTGGAGGAGGAGGGTCCGAACCTACACAGACCGTATGCGGACTACCTCCGGGACGGGATCCACGAACTGAGAATACGGGTTTCGAGAGTTCGATATCGGATTCTGTACTTTTTCTGGAATAGGTGTGACATCGTCCTCACCCACGGGATCACGAAGAAGACCGGGCGAGTGCCCGAAACGGAGATCGATCGTGCGGTCCAATGTAGGGAAGACTGGCTGAGGAGACATGATGAAGACGCATAGAGACTACCTCAAACAGCAACTGCATGATAAGGCATTCGCGAAGGAGTTCCGCCGCGAGAAGCAGAAGCTGCGCATTGCCTATGACATCCTTTCCGCCAGACTGAAACAGGGCCTCACGCAAAAGGCACTTGCCGAGAGGGCCGGCGTGACGCAGCAGATGGTGTCACGGGTTGAGAACGCCTCCGAAGCCAACATGTCGCACGGCACCGTCTGCAAGATTGCCGACGCCCTGGACATGGACGTGGGCCTTGTGCTGCGCTGAGGCTCGTCGTCACGACAAAACCGCTTTGCCACGAGACCTTGAGGCAAATCCACTGACTGGTCACTTCGCGTCCAAGCGGCTCGCGAAGTTGTAATCACTTACGAGACGAGTTGATTACCAAAGGAAAAGCCCGACCGAGTATCGATCGGGCTTCGTGGTGGAGGTGATGTATTTCTTAGTTCTGTGCTTGAATCTTTTCGCGCAGGCCTTCTTCGTTCTTGATGACGATCCGATAGCGGCTCTTGTCGAGGATGCCTTCGCGTTCGAAACGGTTGAGGGCCAGCGTTGTATTCTCCCGCGCCGAGCCGATCATGTCGGCGAGTTCCTTGTGGGTGATCTGAAAGCCGATTAGGATGCCCTCTTCGGTCTTCACGCCGTATTCGTCGGAGAGCTTCAGCAGTTGTCGGGACAGACGCGCTTGAATGTCTTTGAAGGCGAGGTCCTCCAGGGCTTCCTCGAATTCGCGCACTCGATGCGCGAAGTGTTCGAGCAGTAGCTGGAGGTATAGTATGTCGGTGTCGATGGCTTCGGTGAAATCCATGCGACTGATGCGTCGGATGAGGGCATCCTCGATTGCCGTAGCGAGGTGACGGCGGTGCGTCTCTCCGACCAGGCACATCTCCCCGAAGATCTCGCCGGTATCGAGAATGACAAGGGTCAATTTCTTCCCACTTTCATCCAGATACGCGAGTTTCACCCGTCCTTCCTCCACGACGTAGACGGAGTCGCTCGGGTTGCCGGGCTGGTAGATCATCTCTCCTCGTGCGACCCGGAAGGAATCGCCCGCTTCACTCAGCAGGCGTTCAAAACTGATCGTTTCTTTGATGGTTCGTGGCATCTGACCCCCTTCTTTCCGTGGTTTGAAGGGTATCAATTTCCCACGCGATCACGGAGGAAAGGTAAGACCCTGACGGGTAGAGTTTCCGTTGGGAAAAGGTAACCTGCGTCACCTTGGTGGGGAAACGATGACGGGATGAAAAGGGATAGCGTGGACAATGTCACCAATACTGGTCTTATTTTACTCCCTAGAAAGGAGGTGATCCAGCCGCAGGTTCTCCTACGGCTACCTTGTT
>CAZDDA010000398.1:0-2895 GCA_964504085.1 uncultured Thermotogae bacterium
TGCTGCGGGGTGCCGAAATGTCGCGAAGCGAAAGGCAGAACATTCTCGACGACGTCGAGACGCAGATCGTCGAGATGCTCTCCGCACGCACGCAAGGCAACCCGATGGTCGAGGATGTCAAGGCTGTCATAGCGGAACTCGACCCGCCCGAATCCTATGCAGCCGAAGAACAAGGAGAGCGCAGGCAAGAGCCTGCGAAGGCCATGCCGCTTGTTTCAGCGAAGAAAGGGAGTCTCCATAAGATCGCACTCGTGTTCTCGATTGGAGGTTTCGTGCTGCCTTTTCTCCTGCTTCTGGGTGGCGAGGTCTGGCCTCGATGGGCCGTAAGGGGCGGCGCAGAACTCGACATGTGGGTAAGAGTTGTGCCGGCAATCCTCTCGTTTGCCGCCCTTCAGCTTACTGGGCTCGTCCTCGGGGCCGTCACATGGCGCAAACCCGGCGGCAAGGCGGCGGCGATCCTCTCAGCGTGCAGTCTCATGTTGGCCTTTCTTTGCTTCCTCTTCGTCTTCGGTGTCGTAGCCGTGCCAGCCGAGCCGTGAATTCCAAGATCGCGATCAATTCCCGTCGAGGGCATCGCGCCACCCCCTTTGACGGTCGCAGAGCGCTCCGGTAAAATGCACACCCGGTAGCGTAGGAGTATCCGAGCCGCACCGCAGACACGAAAGATGGACAGGGCCGCCGCCAATGAAACTCATGCGCAACTACCCTGACGAGACGGTGATCGAAGGCGAGACGTATCGCTACGAGAAGACGCTGAAGGACGATCTCTGGTCCGTCAACGTTCTGTACAGAAACGACGACGGCAAGGGCTACATTCTGAAACTGACTGATGCACGCACCGTTCCCGCCCTGGTCCTTCGTCCGCTACTCATGCTCCTGCTCCGCCACGAGTACAACATCTACAAGATGCTGGCCGACCTGGACGGCATTCCGAAGCTCGGCCCCTGCTATGGCCGCATGGGGTATTTCCATGAGTACGTTGAAGGCAGGTCCCTGCACGACGTGCCAAACGGGGACGAGCTGCCGGACGACTTTTTCGATCGGCTTATCGCCATATTCGACAAGCTGCACGAGCGCCGGATAATCCACCTGGACATGCAGAAGCGGGGGAATGTCATCGTCGCTGAGGACGGCAGCCCGTACCTGATCGACTTCCAGCTCTGCATCCACTTTAAGCCGCGCAGCGGGCCTCTGGGCCGGTGGTCCGACAGGCTCTTTCGCGCCCTCGTCCCTGAGGTGCTCTACCACGTGTACAAGCAGAAGAGGCACTTCCAGCCCCATTTGATGACGGACGAGGAGAAGAAGCTCGCCCAGCGCAAGGAAGTGAACAGGAAGTTCGAGCGCTATCTCTTCGGATGGGGGAGAAAGGTCAAGCGGGCCGTCTATCCCAAACGCAGCAACGAAACCATCTGGTTCAAGTGGAAGAAGCTGAAGGACAAGTCCCCGCGCGTGACTTAGCGGCGCTCCCGAAAGAACGTACCCACTGCTCAACCGGCACCCGTGGTAGCGGCGCTTGTTTGAAAGGTCCGCTCTAGCGTTTGCTCAAGGGCTCGTCGCGGAGTCCGGAGTAAGTCCATGCATGATGCGATGATTGAGCTCAACAAGCGCGTTTCGATTGCTGTGCCAATGCAACATTGAGCGACAAGTTTCGTAATCCACCCATTCAAACTCGGTATGTTCCGCCGATGTTCTCAACTCACTGTCACAAACACGAACACCAAACGTGTATTCGGACGACCAGCGTGTGAGGTCCCCAAAGCAGACGACCCGCCAGTTCCATGACCGGGACGGTATTCGTGGAATCCAGACGAAACATGCTTGCCGTTCTGGGGATGCCGGCCTCCTCCCACGCCTCGCGCCGAGCCGCCTCCATCGGTTGCTCATCCCCCTCCCCTCCTCCGGCGATGAACTGCCAATAGCCCGCGTCTGCTCTTCGGAAGACTGCGTAGGTGATGCGTCCTTGGTCTTCGCTGTAAGGCAGTACAAGAACTTGAAACGGAGCGCGCCCCTGCCCATGCCAATTATCCGCTGCGTTCGCCAACCCGGTTGCCTCCTCTTGAACTCTGCGGCCAAGCCATCGAGACCCTGGATCGCCGCGTACGGGAGCTGATTATCGCCGTCTGATGGCGCTGTTACAGGAGGCGAATGAGATCCTCGATTGATAGACCCGCGTGGCGAATGATGGCGCGCAGGGTCCCTCTGTCCAGTTCCCCGTGATCGGGCACCACGACTTGTGAGAAGGGCTCATCTCTCCGCAAGACAATGTGGCTACCCTGCTGACGCTTCATCCTGAAACCCGCCTTCGCCAATGCCGTCACGCACTCGCGCCCGGATAGCCTGGGGAGCTTGCTCACACTGCTACCAGCAGGGCGTCAAAATTATCGGGGGGAACCTCCATCCCGTCTTCCTGCAAAGCCTTGGTGTAACCCTCGATAGCCTCGCGGATGTTAGCGATTGCCTGTTCTCTTGTCTCACCTTGGCTCACGCAACCACGCAGACTGGGGCATTCCGCGACCCAGTAGCCATCTTCCCCGTGGTAAATGATCACTTGCCGCAAGTGGTTTCCTCCTTCAACAGAATCGTGGGCACGACAAACCCGAAGCCGCATTATCCGCCCTGGATCAGCGGCCATCAAGATTCAAAGCCATCGGGAGACCGCCGCTCCGTTTGCTTATCAAGGCAACTCTATTCCCTCATCTTTGGCACTGCCTCAGTTCAAACTGCACGGTTGCCTCTAGCGCGTTTGAACTGCGCTCCGGTTTCTTCCAGAAGCATAGCTTGTTGCCGTGAAATGAAGAAGCCGCTCGACTTCGTCGACGAACGGGCTTCTTCGAAAAGTGGTCGGGGCGACTGGATTTGAACCAGCGACCTCGGCGTCCCGAACGCCGCGCTCTA
>CAZDDA010000399.1:0-2894 GCA_964504085.1 uncultured Thermotogae bacterium
ACGAGATCCGGGAAGAGGTACACCCTGCCCCTTGAAAATCCAAGAGGAATGTTCAGATCTTAATTCTTAAGAAGGATGTTCCCGTGAGTTGAAGTACGAGTATGCGGCCGGAATCACGCATGGATTACCGCTTTCTGCGACGAGGAGCGAGCTTGTTCTTAGTGGTCACACGCACTCCCTTGCTGGGGAGCACCGCGGGTAAGGCAACCTGCGTGGCGTTGAGTAGTCGTTGGAGGAATGACCGCGGCTGCGGGATCTGGTTGCAGCAAACCTTCCCATCGATCAGAAGCTGTGTAGCGCAGAGAGTATCAAGCTGTTTGATCCCTTGGTCGATCGTCACCTCCAACTCCTGCCAGCAGCCAGCCAGCTCGGCGATGATCAGGTAGGAAAGCATCACCACCAACACGTGCCCCCGCGTGTGCGACGCGGTCCGCACATGTACCGGCCGCACCTCCAGGTTGACGGTTTTGCTCGCGCGAAACGCCCATTCCACCAGACCCAGATCCTTGTACCGATCGTGGATTGTCTCCTTGGTGGCAACTCGCTCGCTAAGATCCGTTTTCAGAACGTAACACCCATCCAGCCTCTCCGCCTCTGCCAAGGCATCGCTGTCTTGGTTGAGCAAGATCTCCCGACCGGTCGCCCCCACACTCAGCCACCCCGAGAGTCTCAATCGCTCGATCTTCTCCTGTACCTTGCCTCGGGCCACCTCAACCTGAGCCCGCCGATGCTCAGCCAGGTAGAGGTTCTGTTTGTCGGCTTCCCTCTGTAGCGCTTGCAGTCTGTCCTGCCGAGATCGAGCAACTTCTGCTGCCCGTATCGGATTGCAGCGAAGAATGTAGCGGATGCCCTCGGATGTCTCGACTTCCGCCAGCTGTTGATCGAACAGTCCCATCTGAATCACGCCGCTGTGCAACAGGCTCTTGATCTGTGGCTTGGTAATCGCGGTGATGTAGTGGAATCCCTCGCGGTTGAGATCCTCGATCTGTCCCGACTTGATCATCCCACGGTCACCGACGAAGGTCACCTCACCCCCACCGAAGCGCTTCGCTACCTTCCTCACTTGCGTGCCGAAGGTGTTCGGGTCTGTCGTGTTGCCCTTGAAGACCTCGACGGAGAGAGGTATCCCCGTCTCATCGCACAACAACCCGATCACAATCTGGCGCTTCCCCCTCTTTTGGTCACGGTTGTACCCGAAGGCGGCAAACTCGTTCTCTGTCCCTTCCAGGTAGCTCGACGTCACGTCATACAGGAACAAACGCTGCTTGGCCTCATCCCGCTTCTCCCTGGTTCGTTTCTCAAACAGCCGGTCTTCGATCTTCGCCTGGTTCTCGCACAGCCAATCAAGGTTCTCGTACAAATGGTCTTCGTTGAACTTCCCCAGGTTCAGAATGTCGCAGGCGGCATGGGATCCCGCCAACCGTACCGCTGACAATCGCGACCCCTGATCGATCACCCGTGCGATCACTTGCCACAGCGCCAGCTTGCCAGCACGGGTCGACCCCAGCGCAGCGACGATCCCCAACCGTCGCGCTACCTCGAACACCGTCCACACAGCCCCAACGGACAGTCCTTGCTTAACACGAACGTCGTCCTTGAGGCTGACCAACGCGGTGAGATCCTTCTTGTGACGCAGAGCCAACCGAACTGCTTCGATCTCCTCTGGCTTACAGTGGGAGAGGTTGGCAATCGTGCGGTGCTTGACCTTGCCCTGGTCACGGTAGGACTCTCGCAACAAGTGCCGGGTGTAGGTCTTACCCTTTGCCGAGCGGACGGTTGACGTATCGACGTACATAGTGAGTACATTGTATTAATCAACAGCGTACATGTCAAGACGTCGCTCCTCATCTCTAGTGGCTACAATCCATCACGGAACATGCGGAAACCCTGTTCTGAAAGGACTTCCTCCATTTGTGGCAGGGGAACATCCGTTAAGATTTACGCTCATCTACGCGCTTCGCGATCACGCTGATCGTCGAGTAACACAGGCCAAGATGATCGCCGACTTCCTTCAGCCTGTACTGGTGCTTCCGAACCGCCTCGTGAATCCGCTCGTTGCGGGTCTGCTTGTCTCTCACGCCGTCGAATAGGACCTCCAGCGACGGGCGCAGTGCGAGTCGCTGCTCTCGCCGGATCTCACGATTCCCTTCGACATCTTCCAGAAGCGGCTTCAGAGATTGGACGAAGGCATCACCTCCCATGAGCACACCTCCGACGAGCTCTTCCCACACGTTGACCCCCTTGCCTTCGCCGACGAAACGGCGGTACGCACGGACAGCCTTGGTCCGATCCTCGTCGAATCGGGACAGGAGCCAGTCGATCGTTAGGAACTCGGGACAAGCGGCCTGCCCCGCCGTCGCTCGATAGCTGCTCCACGGCCAATCCCGCGCGCTTCGCGCCACCTTGGCGCGGACTGGGTTGAGGACGATGTAGCGAGCCAGCTCGAGAAGGTGGCTCTCCTTCTCTACGACAATCGACTTGAAGCGGCCCTGCACCAGATGTCCATACCGTGCATGCCGTCGGTTGAACCACTGCGTATACACACCGTTGAGGTATTGCATCCCTCGCGAGAGGTTCGGCTCCGGCGTCTCGACCAGAAGGTGATAGTGATTGTCCATCAGGCAGTACGCATGGCAGATCCAATCGAAGCGGCCGACGGCACTCCTGAGGAACTCGAGGAAGCGTGCTCGATCTTCGTCATCAAGGAAGATCTTCGTTCCCGCATTGCCGCGGCTCGTGACGTGATACAGTGCCCCAGCGTATTCGATTCTCAGTGGGCGAGCCATAGATTCAGTATAGCAAGCTGATGTCTAAGAATCAAGATCTGACCCCAAAGACGTGCGTACTTCTGCCCGATGCCGCGGATCTGCAGCACTGTGGAGTGACGCAGACGC
>CAZDDA010000400.1:0-2877 GCA_964504085.1 uncultured Thermotogae bacterium
GCGACGTGAAACTTCCCGATCTCGTCCGGATAGGCGTGGATCAAGATGGGCACGTCCAACCCGGAAAGGCGCAGAGCATCGGCTGTCGCCTTCTCGTTCCCAAAATTGGGCAGCGTCACGATGACACCGTCAATCGCTTCCTTGCGATCGGTAAACAGGCGGGCGCACCGCTCGGCATCCTGCCGCGTCTCCACCGCGCCATAGGGCGTCTCCTCCAGGGACAACGCCACCACCTTGTATCCCAACTCCTCGATCACGCGCAGAAATTGCTCGCGTCCCTCTTCCACAAGCGAGTTGGGGAAGAAGTTCCTGTTGCTGACGATAACTCCAAAGGTATTATTTCTTTTCCTCATTCTTTTCCACCTCCGATCGCAGACAGCTCATGGATGCGATCCTTAATATCCTCGTAGAACGCTCGATACAGGGCGTAGTACTGGTCATAGACTGCTTTTGTGGCGGGATTCGGGGTATCGACCCGATCGATGCGCGTCCACTGTCCGATGACCCGGTAGTCGGCGATGAGGCCCACTCCGATCCCGGCAAGGAGTGCATCGCCCAACGGTGCCCCCGTTCCTCCTGCGGGAATCAATATCTTCCGTCCCGTGACATCAGCAAGGATCTTCGTCCACAGTGACGACTTCGACACGCCGCCCACCACGCGAGTCTCGTCCTTCAAGTGAAGGCCGACTGCTTCCCCCACCTCGATGCTATGGCGTAAGCTGTAGGCAGCGGCCTCCACCAACGCTCGGAAGAGATGTGGCTTGGTGTGATAGAGCGTGAGCCCGAGGATCGTGCCCCTTGCATCGGGGTCCCACAGTGGAGCGCGCTCGCCCATGAAGTACGGCAGGACCACCAGTCCGTCAGAGCCTGCTGGAATCTCCGCCGCTCGCGCGTCCAGAAGCTGGTAGGGGTCCATGCCCATTCTTTCAGCCTCCATGACCTCCGGCTCACCGAAGTGGTCCTTGAACCAGTGGATTAGGCCGCCTGAGGTCGCCGATCCGCCCCATGTGTAGATCTCCTCGGTGCAGTTCACGACGTGCGGCATGGAGACGAGGCTTTTCGAGTAGCTCTCGCCGCGGTGAATGACTCCCCAACAGGTGGAGGTCCCCATCATCGCAACGTTGTCGCCGCGCTCGATCGCCCCTGCGCTCAACGTCGCCATCGGCGCATCAATCCCTCCTGCAACCACGGGCGTACCGGCGAGAAGACCGCACTTCTTTGCCGCCACGGAGGTCACATCCCCCACCACCTCGGTGGAAGCAACTAACTTCTCCGGCATCTTCTCCCGAGGAATTCCTAACGCCTTGCTCATTTCCTCGGACCAGCACAGGCGATGAATGTCAAAAATTCCCCCGAGGTTCCCTGCTGACGAGTAGTCAATCGCAAGTTGGCCCGTGAGCTTGTACTCTACGTAAGTGGACGGTGGAACAAGCTTGTGCGTGCGGTTCCAAACCTGCGGTTCTTTGTCCTTGATCCAGAGGATCTTGGGATATCCAAAGTAAGTATCAACATAATTTCCGGTTGTCTCAAAGACTCTGTCCAAGTCCGTGTTTTCCTTGATCCATTCAACTTCGTCTGTTGCCCGGCGGTCCATCCAAATGAGGCATGGACGCAAAGGGTCAAACTTCTCGTCGACCGGAATCCCGGAGCCACCATACAATCCGCTTATACAGATCCCTGCAACATTTCTGGGAGCGATTCCCGCTTTCTCTATGCTTCCTTTTATGGCACTGTAAACTGCCTCTTCCCAAACCTGCGGCCATTGTTCCGCCCACGAGGGACGCGGGTGTTCCACCCCATACTCCACTAGCGCTGTGCCAAGCAACTCCCCCTCTAGAGAGACCACGACACTCTTGGTCCCCAACGTCCCGATATCGACACCAACTAAGTAACGTTTCGTCATGAACTAACCCTTTCCATGGCTTTCCTGCCCGTACCCCTCCATGTATTTCTGGTGGAGCGCTGCTACCTCCTCCTCATGCAGTATGTTCGGGCTCCCCACACTCTCTGCAAGAAAGGCAATCTTCGCGCTGTGTTCCACGATCAGTGCCGCGGTCAGCGCATCTTTCGGCGTCTTCCCGGCAGTGAAGACCCCGTGGTTCCGCATCAACAGGGCCTGGAATCTGCCTGAGCAAGCCTTTTCAGCAAACTCCTTTCCAATCTCCTCGTCTCCGGGAGGGACGTAAGAAGAAACAGGAATCGGACCTCCAAACAGATCGGCAAGCTCGGTAAGATACACGGGGATGCTCCTTCCCAGAACGGCATACACGGTAGCGTAGACCGAATGCGTATGAACGACTCCACCCAGTTGCAGGACACTTCGGTAGATGTGCAGGTGCGCCGAGGTATCCACGGAAGGCTTGAGAACTCCCTCAATGAATTTCCCTGATAGATCGACAACGACGAGATCCTCCGGGGAGAGAAGGTCATACTCTACCCCGCTCGGTTTGATCACGACGTAGTCTCCGTCCCTTCCACTGACATTGCCGCTTGTCCCTTGCACCAACCCGCTTGAGGGAAGGGCTTTAAGGGCTCTACAAACTTCTGCCCGCAACTCTTCAAGCACTGCGATCACTCATTTTCTTGTGCATTCCCCCGCATACTCATTCTTCTCGTATCCAAACCAGCATCTCTCCAGGCTGACGGTTACCCCACGCGAAATAGGGAATAGCTTTTACAGTAACTTCATCCCTTTTCGGAGCGACCGGACTATAGAGGACATCCTTCCATTGTGGCGTCATCTTGCTGCGCCGAGCAACGCCGAGAATGACGGGAAAGCCTCCGAGGGACTGATCGCAGGCACCCAGGGTTAGCTTCGCATCTTGACCTGACCCCCTGAAATCGGTCCGGAAGAAGAGCTAGGATCTGGATGGATGG
>CAZDDA010000401.1:0-2865 GCA_964504085.1 uncultured Thermotogae bacterium
GAGCAGCTTGCGGAGTGGAGCTCCGTAGTCGTTGTGGTACCACTTGTTGTCGAGGATGATGCCCATACGACACCCATCGCGGGCAGCGGCGACGGCGAACTCCACGTAGTACGTGAATAGGTTCTGCTGTCCTGTCGTGGCGATGGATCCCCAGCTGGAGATATCGGCTATTTGGGTTGCGTAGTGCGCTCTCAACTCCTGAGGGACTGGGTGCGGATCCTGCGCTTCATACCTGCGGAATGGTGGATTCATGAGAACTACGTCCGCGGATGCTAAGCTGTCAGTCGCTGAGAACATGTCGCCTTGCTTCACGTCAAGTTCTGAGGTGGGTCCGATCGCGTTTGGTTCCTTCATCATGAGCCGGAGGAACGTCAGACGTACAAAGATAGGGTCAGCTTCCACACCCGAGAGACTCTCGATTGCGCGCTCGTGGCTTAGCCCCAAGAGCCGTAACCGATCGTAAGCCGCCTCAAGGAGAGCTCCATCTCCACAGCATGGGTCCAACACCAAGGTCTGTTCCGACCTCACCGAAACAGCGCTCAGCAGCGCCGCCAGCTCGGGGTCTGTCAGTACCTTGCCCCTGTCGTCGAGATCTTCTCCACGGTGCGACGCGTAGACGACACCATCAAGGAACTCACTTCGGTCCAATCTGTCTCTTGCAAGTTCCCGCACGGCCGAGGGACGTGTGACAATGCTCTCAACATAGCCCGACAACTTCTCACGGACTCCCGCTGGCCCCAAGGCCCGGTAGGCCCCCAGACAGCTGGCCTCGAAAAGCACACTGAAATCGAGGCGACGGAGTCTTTCCAGAGCATTGGCGACTACCTGCCCAACCCGACCGGGCTCCGTGCGAACAAGGGGGGTCAGTCCCGACGCACCGGAATGCCCGAAGCGTTCAAGCACTCCGTGGATATACTCCGCAAAGAGACATCTCAGAATGAGGATTCTCGCTGTATCGACATCCAGTGGGTGACAGAAGTAATCCTGAACGAGCGGCCACCCATCGGAGGTAGGTTCCTCAATACTCGGCGTTCCCGCGACTGCCGCTGCCGCACGGATGAACTCGGACACGATGTGGGGCCATACCTCATCAAATACTGGCGCCCTGTCGGTGACAACGCGATGACTCAAGCTTCTCAGATTCGAGATTAGGGCATCGCGGAAGTCACTTTCAGAGAGTGCGTTCAGACGGCCCGTCTTTAGAATCCCATCCTGAAGACGGCACTCATTTGGTGGGAACCCCACCCTTTGTGCGAACAAGAGCGTCTCTTCGAGGTTACTGATAGCGAAATACTGAGGTGAGCCCGATTCGTATTGGTCGGCGTTCGCCGTGGCGTATCCTTGTGCCTGGATCTGATTTCGGGTGCTGTACACAGATGAGGGATTCCTTTTGATTTCCATGGAGACAGACCATCGGCCCGACGCTTTGCGGCAAAGAACGAAATCGGGCACAAGCCTATTCCCGGGTGTGCGATGGTGATGGATCCAAGAGAACTCCTCTTGCATGCCTTCTGCCGCCAGAGCTTTGTCAGCTGCGTCTTGGAAGACAGGATGGAACCGCCCAACCTCGTCGTCGGCGTAAGTCAGCCAGCCCATCACCTTCTTCTCCTCGCTCTAGCTCTGTCGGAATGTCTTGCTATAGCTGCGGCAAGCCGTCCAGGGTCGAGGTGTCTTGAGGACAGCTCCCCTGCGAGGATCTCATCGATTTGCCGAATCACCTCGACTGCATCACGGGGCGATCCCGCAAGACGCTCTCCACAGCGCCTCAGTTTCCGTTTTGCAGGAGCCCCGAGACAGTTCCAGTTGGGTACCATAGCTTGCCGGTACTCATACAGTTGGATCTTCGACAGACCGCCTCCCTGATTCCTCGACCGGCGCAGTATCTCAAGGCAAACGGATGTTGAGTTCATCAGTGCAAGGAGGGTGAGGCCGTCGGTGCCGTCTCTGGGTGTGAGGCCATAGAAGTTATCCGCGTATGCTCGCGAGGGGTTCAAGATATGTCTCGGCCGACCGCGAAGGTAGTAATTGAAGAGTATCGGGGCATACGGGGCTTCGCGGTGGAGATACCACGTGTCGGGCCTCTCTTCGTAGTACGTCAGTACAGAGACGTTCGCTTCGGGATCTCTCATAGCCTTCTCAAGGCGCTCATCGAGTTCCCTGCGGACCCTCTTCCGAGGAGATCCGCCGGGGTGTAGTAGAAGTGCGGCCTCCGGGTGCTCGCTCGGCACGCAGTACCCCGGCACCCTGCCTGGCTTCTTTACAAATGGCGTGGCTCCGAGCCGTTTCACGTCCTCCAGATCCGTCCGGAAGAAGTCAGCCTGCTTCAGCCTGAGGCCCCTTTTCGTCAAGAACAGGTCGTCAATGTGCCTGAATCCTTTGACTGCGGACATAGGGCTGCGTCTATCGGCGGTGCTATCCTCGTTAGGAGGCTCTGGTACAAAGACATCACCAGAACGTTCAGCAACGATGATCGTCGCGTCGATGGCACGACCATGGAATGGCTGTGTCCCTGCACTTATAGTCCGGTACTCATGACAGTTGGCCTCCATGAGGCCAGCGAGCCATTTCCCAAACTTGGTGTACAGCCAGGAGTCATAGACGATGCAGACTAGCCTACCGTTGGGTGCTAGCTCTGCCAGTACCTTCGCGACGAAGTAGATGTAGAGGTTCGATGTGCCTGGCACCGTGATCCCATGGTGTTTCTTGAGTAGCTGCTGATAGTGCCCCTTCCTATCTATCCACTCTTGGCGCACATATGGCGGGTTGAGTATTGCAAGCTCGTACGGGCCGCCCGAGGATTTCAAGTAGTCGGACCATACAAGATCAACGTTCAACCGGGCACGTTGCAGTCTTGACTCAGTCTTC
>CAZDDA010000402.1:0-2858 GCA_964504085.1 uncultured Thermotogae bacterium
AGCTCGTGGACCGTGTCGCGATGGGTCAGCCGCCAGCGGCGGCCGTTGGTGAGGAGTCCCCACCGCACGCCGGAGATGAGGACGTAGTCGTGCATCTGGCTCGCCGGACCGACGGCGTCCAGATTGACGTCCCAGGCCTTGGCGTCGGCGACGGCGAGAGCGTCCTCAAAGGGCTGCTTCTGACCGTCAAACGCTTTGGCGGCCAGCTTTTCCTCTTCACTGGCGTACAGCGCGTAGTCAGGTTGGCGGTGCGTTTTGAAGACCGCTGCCGACGGTTGAACAAGATAGGAAAACCCCAGCACCTCGCCGAGGATCGGCTGGATCAACTCCTCTTCGAGGGCAGCCTCGGATGTCGCGGGCAGCGCACGTTGAAAAAGGCTCTGGAGCTTCTCCATGACTGCCTTCAGCTCATCCTTGTGAATCTGCCATTCTGGCAACTTCGGCAGATGCTCCTCCAGAAAATCGTGCGAAAAGAGCCTGCTGTTACGGTAGAGCAGTCTGGCGTTTTCCATTCCTTCTGCCATTTTTGAGGATGTGAGACGAAAAAGCAAGCCGGGCTTCCTGGAGTGACACAAATCCCTTAAGATGGGCTGGTCGATCGGCGCGGAAGTGGAGAGAGAAGGGCGCATGAAGAACTTAAGCACCGTGTTGCATTATCTCGGAATCGTGCTGATTGCGTTCGCGTTTCTGCAGGCTTTACCACTGATTATCAGTGTGATCTACCTGGAGACGGTGGAGTTTCCGTTCCGGATCTACGTCATTCCGGCAGCGTTGAGCGCCGCGCTCGGGGTGGGGTTGGTCACGCTGTGTCGAGCTCGGCCTTTGACCGGCGGAAGCGCCATGGCAACTGCCGCATTGGGGTGGTTCACGCTGTCCCTGATCGGTGCCGTTCCCTACTGGCTGGCGTTGGATGTCACCTTTCTTGATGCCTTGTTCGAGACGGTGAGCGGTTTTACAACGACCGGTACGACGCTTTTTGTCGGGCTGGATGGACTGCCGCACAGCATTCTGCTTTGGCGCGCGCTCACCCAGTGGATCGGCGGATTGGGAATCTTCACCCTCTTTTTACTCGTTGCCCTGCGTGGCGGCTTGCCGTACGGTCTTTATCTTGCAGAATCGCACAAGGCGGCGTCCAAGCGCTTCGCGCCCGGGTTGCTCAGTTCCTTGCGGATCCTTTGGGCGATATACGGTGGCCTCACACTGGCTTGCGCCGTTGCACTGTGGGCGGAAGGGCTGGACCTCTTCGATGCGGCTGTGCACGCTCTGACCACGCTTTCCACCGGCGGTTTCTCCACCCACGACGCCAGCATCGGTTACTTCGCGCAAGCGGGCCACAAGCACTACGTGGCGATCGAGTACACGATCATCGTGTTTATGTTCCTCGGCGGAACCAGCTTCCTTGTGCACTGGAATCTACTGCACCGCCGCTGGAAGAGTCTGTGGCGCAACATGGAGTTGCGTCTGTGGATTCTGCTTCTCCTCGGGGCGACTCTATTGGTGGCCGTAAAGAGTGGAAGTTTCATTCAAACCCACGGACTGCACGATCACGTTCGGACGTCTTTGTTCCACGTTGTCTCCATTGCCACCACGACCGGATTTGCTACCCAGGATGTTGCAGGAGCCGCCTTCTCTCCGGTGGCCAAGCAGGTTTTCCTACTGCTGATGGTGATCGGAGGCTGTGTCGGTTCGACCGGTGGTGGGGTCAAGGTGCTGCGGATTGGGGTGTTGGGAAAACTTCTGTGGCACCAGCTTGGCTCGATCAGTCGCTCTCCGAGGGAGGTGAATCCGCTTCTCATCGACGGAGAGAGCATCCGTCCCGAGGAAATCCAGCGCACAGCCGCGATTGTCTTCGCTTGGTTGGCCCTGCTTGCCCTAGGAGGATTGCTCACCGGCCTTCTCACCGACTTCGGTCCGCTCGAATCAGCGTCGGGGATGTTCTCTGCACTGGGAAACATCGGTCCGAGTTACATTCCCCTCGAGGGTTTTGCTTCCATCGGGGCAGGGGTTAAGGTATGGTACATCCTGGCCATGGTGGCGGGGCGGCTTGAGATATTGCCGCTTCTCGTCATCTTCTCTAGGAGGGTATGGACGTAGGAGGAGGCAATGCGGATCGTTATTGCGGGTGCAGGGTTGGCGGGCAGGCGATTGATCGCAGGACTCACAGCGAACCGGCACGATGTGATCGTTATCGACCTGAATCGCGACATCTGCGAACTGGTCAGCTCCAAATTGGGGGTAGTCGCCATCTGCGGCAATGCGACGGACATCACTGTGCTTGAGGAGGCAGAGGTTGGCAAGGTCGATGTGGCTGTGGCTTTATTGCGTCAGAGCGCGGACAATCTTGCGTTTTCGCTGCTTGCAAGAGGGGCCGGGGTCAAGCGGATCATCGCCCGCATGCGCAATCCCAAGTATCGCGAGGCCTACGAACAGGCCGGAGTGACCAGCATCATCGACGTGACCGGTCTCTTTCTCGACCAACTCCTTTTGGAGATCGAGCACTCTCAGATTCATCAACTCGCGACCTTCTCATCGGGAAAGGGGGTCATCGTCTCTCTCAAGGTGCCCACCCCCTCGCGTGCTCTAGGAAAGACCATCCCGGAGATCGCTGCCGATCGACGATTCCCCAAAGAGTGCGTGATTGCGAGCCTCATTCGAGCGGAAGGAAACCAACTGGTCATGCCGACCGGCTTGGAGCGACTTCTCGCGGAGGATCAACTCGTGCTTTGCGGCACCGTGAAGGCAATTGCCGAAGCGGCGGATTACTTCCAGATCAAACCAGGGCTTCTGTCTTTTGCACCGTTTCGCAAAGCCGCTCAAGCCAGCTCGCCCGATCAGCAGGCGCAGCTGGAGATGGACGC
>CAZDDA010000403.1:0-2857 GCA_964504085.1 uncultured Thermotogae bacterium
CAATTACGGGGATGTGTGCCCGATTCAATCGCGCAATTGCCTCGCTTGTTCCTTCGATAAGGGCAAGGTCCTCGGGGCGGTTGACAAACGCTGCCTGCTTGCAGATCACTCCGTCGCGATCCAGGAAGACGGCTCCTCCTGCAGAGACTAGGGGAAGGTTGGTTTCCCGGTCGCGCATCGCTAGCGGACGACGATGCTGACCATCTTCTCGGGGATGGCGATGACCTTAACGAGTTCCCTCTCGGCGAGTCTCTTGGATACTTCGGGAACGGCGAGCACGGCTTCCTCGAGCGCTTCGGGGTCGCGGCTTGTCTCAATGGGGACGACTACTCGGGCGCGGACCTTGCCGTTGATCTGCACCGGGATCTCCACCGACTCCTCTTCCAGTGCGTCGATTGAAAAGGACGGCCATGGCTGATCGAGGACTGCATCGGTGTGGCCGATCCGCCGCCACAGCTCCTCGCAGATAAAGGGCACGAACGGGGAGAGGATGAGGATCAGTCCCTCGATTACCTTCCGAATCAGGCCATCGTCTCCCTTTCTGCCTGCCGCGTAGGGGGTGAGTTCGTTGACCAGTTCCATGACCGCCGAAACGGCGGTGTTGAAGTTGAAGCGGCCTTCGATGTCTTCTGTGACCTTCTTGATGGTCCGGTTGTAGCGGCGCCACAGCTTTCTCCCATCCTCATTGAGGAGAGCGGCATCTGAGGTTTCAGGCCAGGAGGCTACACGCTCTGCCTGAGCAAGGACGAGGGTCCATAGCCGGTTGAGGAAGCGGAAGGCGCCGCGGACTCCCTCCTCAGTCCATTCGATGTCGCGATCCGGCGGGCCCATGAACAGGGTGTACAGCCGTTCGGTGTCCGCGCCATAACGCCCGATGATCTCTGCGGGCGCAACAACGTTCTTCTTCGACTTGGACATTGAGAAGTTGTCTGTTTCCACCGCCTTCCCGCAATGGGGACAGTGGCCGTCCTTCACCTCGTGCGGATAAAGCCAGCCGTGCTCCGAACAGCGATGGGCAGGATAGGTGACCATTCCTTGCGTGAACAGGCGTTCAAACGGTTCGTCGAAGCCGGTGTGGCCCATATCGTGGAGGGCCTTGGTGAAGAATCGTGAGTAAAGCAGATGGAGGATGGCGTGCTCCACCCCGCCGACGTATTGATCGACCGGCAGCCACGCGTTGACGTCGTCGCTGTCAAACGGTGCCGTCTCGTCCTGTGGTGAAATGTAGCGGAGGTAGTACCACGAGGAATCGACGAAAGTATCCATTGTGTCCGTGTCGCGTTTGGCCGGTCCGCCGCAGCGGGGGCAGGTCGTCTCGGTGTAGCCGGGTACGTCGGCAAGGCCCATCTTGCCGATGAACTCAACCTCGGGGAGGAGGACCGGGAGATCCTTCTCAGGAACCGGGACGATCCCGCATTGGTCGCAGTAGATCATGGGAATGGGCGCTCCCCAATAGCGTTGTCGGGAGATGAGCCAATCGCGCAATCGGTAGTTGACTGCGCCGCGGCCCTTACCGGTCTCCTCAAGCCAGGTGATCACTCTGTTGACGGCGTCCTTACCGGGGGTTCCGCTGAAGGCATCGGAGTGGCACATCGCGCCGTAGTCTGCGTGATACAGGAGATCGCGATACCACTCAACACCCCACAACATCTCCATTACCGAGCGTTTCTCCTGTAATTTAGGTTCAAGACGCTGGCAACGGGCAAGAATCTCTCGATCGGACGCCGTCGAGTCAAGATCGAGGACTGCATCTTCGAATACGAACGCAAACCGCGCTCCGACAATCTCTGTCCAGCGGCCTGACTTGACATACGTACGGGCAACCGCTATGTAGCGGTCGATCTGAGTCTTGCCCAAGCTGACTAGCAGTCCACGATCAGTTCTGTCGAACGCAATCCCTGCCCCGACGAGTGCCTTGGCAAAGCCATCGTTCATTGTGTTGGCCGAAATAACCGATCGAGCCCGGCGGTCGATCGGCTCAATGACCGGGATGATCGGAAGGCCGAATTGGAGGGCGAACGCGAAGTCACGTTCATCGTGAGCGGGAACGGCCATGATCGCGCCGGTCCCGTAGGTCATCAGGACGTAATCGGCGATCCACACCGGGATTCTCTCGTTGTTCACCGGATTGATGGCGTAGCCGCCGGTGAATACGCCGGTCTTCTCGCGCTCGGTGGAGACGCGGTCGACTTCGCTTTCGCGACTGGTCTGCTGGCGGTAGGCCTCTACAGCCTCGCGCTGTTCGGCGGTGGTCAGCCGATCGACGAGCGGATGCTCCGGGGCGAGGACCATGAACGTCGCTCCCCACAGGGTGTCGGGACGAGTGGTGAAGACCACCATCTCCTCACCGGCCTCCGTGTGGAAGGAGACCTCTGCACCGATGCTCTTTCCGATCCAGTTCTCCTGCATCTTCTTGACGTTTTCCGGCCAGCCGGTGAGTGTCTGCAAATCCTCCAGGAGACGATCGGCGTAGGTCGTTATGCGGAAAAACCACTGCTCAAGGGTCTTGGCCTGAGGTGGCGTTCCGCAGCGTTCGCACACACCGGCAACGACCTGTTCGTTGGCGAGCACGGTATCACAAGTCGGGCAGTAGTTGACCGTCGCTTCCTGTTTGTAGGCGAGATTGTGCTCGTGGAGCTTGAGAAACAGCCACTGTGTCCAGCGATAGTAGTCGGGAAGGCAAGTGGTTACCTCGCGATCCCAATCGTACTCGATCCCCCAGGCGCGGAACTGTTCCTTCGCTTCGGCGATGTTGGCAAGGGTCCACTCGCGAGGGTGGATTTCGCGGTCGATTGCGGCGTTCTCCGCGGGAAGCCCAAATGCGTCCCAGCCCATCGGATTCAGGATGTTGTAGCCC
>CAZDDA010000404.1:0-2853 GCA_964504085.1 uncultured Thermotogae bacterium
CTTCGCGCTCACCCCGAAGCCGATCGTCCCCGGCTTCGACTGCGACGAGACGAGCAACTTCCTCCCCATCGTCGCGAAGCGGATGATTCAGCTCGTTCCTCGGCTCGCCGGGCTTCGCGTCCGCCGGACGTGGCGCGGCCTGTACCCGATGTCGCCGGACGGCGCGCCGCTCGTCGGCCGATCGGAAGAGATCGACGGCTACGTCATGGCGATCGGCATGTGCGGCCACGGGTTCATGCTCGGCCCGGGCCTCGGCGAGCTGATCGACTGCCTCGTCCGCGACGACCTCACCAAAGACGACCGAGCGATCCTCGACGGCCTCTCGCCGCACCGCTCGTTCGAGGGCCAAGCGGCGTTGAAGTAGGCTGCGTGGAAGTCCCCTTGCTCTTCTACGCGGAGTGCAGTTTCCCTTGCGCGTCTCCTTCTTGACGAACCGATGACCATAGCTCCAGTTGTCCGGACTTCTCATCCTTGCCAGGGGATGGCGTCGACTCCATGAGTAACTGCCCCTTTGCCAGGCAGAATGCTCTATGTGGCAGATCCCCTTCCCGGAACTCAGCAGGAAGTTCGGCGAGGATCTCATCTCGCGTGAAGGGATCATACCTTCTAGATTTCAAAGGAACGTACGCGATTTGTCGGCCTCCCTCGACAAAGGAGAAGTGCGTAGAACCCGCATCGAACTGCGAAAGAACATCCCGAATCGTCCTTTTCGAGATCCCGCAACGATATGGCAACGCCATCAGTTGATCATGGAAGCTGTCGAAAGAGAACAGTAGGGATTTCCTCTCTCTGCGCTCGCTGTAGGTACGTGTCCGGACCTGAGGACCATAGATGTCTGCTATTGCATCGAGCAGCTTGGTGACAACGCCCAAGGAGGAGGTCAGACCATCGCTTCCTGCTATCAGGTAGTTCGCGTACTGGAGATAGCTCTCGAGACGAAGCTCAATCCCAGTCTCGGCCAAGTAGTGACTGATGCGTCGGTTCTGTGGCAGGAAACGGTCTCGGAGGGAATCTGCTGGGGCCATATCAGGCAACGGATGATGATTGAAGAAGAGCGTCTCTCCCTCTGTGTCACGATCGAAGTGGCACAGACAGGCATGTTGTCCTTGTTGTGGAACGACCTCTCGCTGAAGCGCCAGTGCAGCTGGGCTTGCAGCTCTCGATGGGACGACCACAAGAACATCCTGGTTCTTCGGAGTAAACGGTTGTGAGTTGGTACCTAACTGGAAGCTGAACAGGTCGTTGCAGTAGCCCTGTGTTTGCCTCGCGAAGCTAGCGAGGCTTTGTGGATTCCGTGAAAGGCTGGCTTTCACTTCGCCGACTACTGCATAGTCATAGCCCGGAAAGGAGATGACGAAGTCAGGTTTGGTCGTGGCCAGAAAGCGTCCGTCTTCTATGCGTCCTATCGAGTGTACACAATCGAACATCGCGACATCGCCATACCGATGAGCAACATGGTAGCACCATGCCCCGACGATGGCGGAAGTTGTGTCGTAGTGACGGTATTCCTCAAGGAGCGAGTTCATCCGCTCCAGAGTCTCTTCGATGCTTGGAGATTCCTCACCCATGGATTGTGTCGGCCAACGGCAGGCTAGTTGCCGAGACGGACTCTACCTCAAGGAAATCCTGAGAGATCACGTTCAACAGGTTGCTGAGAGCTGCCTCGCTGGCGTTTAGTCCTGGTAGGATCCGGATTCCACCACCGCACGAAAAGACAGTGAAGGCTGAGCCATTGATCAGATCGAATACCGAAAAATGGAGATACGGGTTTCCGTGCAAGACGGAGACTGTGTGGCGTGAGCTGGAATCAAGTATCCTGACTAGCACTTCACCGGACGCTGCGACAGACGGGGTAAGTGATTCCTCGAACGTAATGTCAACAGCTCCGACAATGCCAGGCTCACGTTGCCGGACAGCCTGCTCGAGCACCTCATGGAGTTCTCTTTCTTGGCCCAGGAGGAGCAACCACTCGGCTAAGCACGAGTCGAAGTCACCTCGGTGGAAATACAGGAGTCCATCTCGTCTGCACGTGGCCTCATATGAGGGATCACCAGATACACGGTATGTGGCTCCGTCAAGGTACCCGTGCTCCCTTTCAAGGCGCTCTGCAAGCACATCCACTCCCTCGGGTTGCTCGATGTGCATGTGACCATTGCGCAGGCGGATGTCGGCTCGCAACACGATCAGATCGGGGTAGGACGCTTCGTGCAGGTACTGGAGATGATTGAGAAGGCTTCGTGCGCGAATCCTCATACGGCGGAGTCCGGGGTAGAACAGCTCGATCCATGGCAGCAAACACAAGTCGCGGAAGTCCGAGAGGTTCTGTCCATGAACCAAATCCTGATGTGTCATTGCAGCAAACCATACGTCCTGAATCCGCAAACACATGAAATGCCCTTCCAGGTACCTGTTGACATCCGACCGCCGAGTGTGGTGCGAGATTCGGTGCACTGAGATCTGTTCAGTTAAGCGGTTATTCGTGGCATTGAACGTGTGACCGACGTATTGCTCGAAAGCACTGAACGGCTCGTCTACTTCAACTCCGAGGGGAATCATGACTACACCAAGCTCTGTTGATGCCACGTCGCGGGTCTCCGCAAGAAGTCTCAATACGTCCTCAGCTGATACTGCCGAAGCAGCGGCAGCTTGGCATGCTGGTGAGTCTGACAGGAAGGAATGATCGAAAAGCCCTTCAGACACGCTCGGAACCTCGCTTCTCCTCAACCGCAGGGCTTCTCCCGTGAATCCCTGGCTTTGATTCACTCTCAACGTCAGTATACAAGCAGCTGCGTGTGAGTCTAGTAACTACCTGCATAAGTCCGCGTACTTTTTCTTGAGTGACACAGGGTGGAC
>CAZDDA010000405.1:0-2845 GCA_964504085.1 uncultured Thermotogae bacterium
ATCGTCCATGCTTTCGCCGGGGTTCATCAGGTAGTACTCGAGTCCACCAGGGGGGCAGCCGCGAATGCCACTTGCTCCACCGAAGGGAGGACAGCAGTAATCCTTGACACCCCTGGCGTCCGCGGCTCCGATCTGAGTACAGTTTTCGAGACGAAGTTTTTCAGCCTTCCCTGTCGTATCACTAGGATAGATGGACTGAACCTGGCCTCCCCGAGCACGGCAGTCCTGTGTCGACGTGCTCTCCATACCCATCCCCGTCATGTATTCGTAGGTCATGATCTACAGAGCTTTCCGCATTGCGTTTGCAGCCATCGCTTCGACCGCTGCTTCAGCCGCTTCTTCGGCCACCGGCTCCGTCAGCGCCACACGCTGACCACGCCGTAGCGCGGACGCCATCGCGCCGGCTGCAGCTCCCTCTTTGAGCCACTCGAGCAACGCGGCGCGGCTGTTGCCGTACTTCTCGGCGCCGTAGTAGCTTCGAGCACGCCAGCGGCGCTTGCCGCTACTCTTGTGCAGCTCACCGAGGTTGTAGCCTTGTAATGATACGCGGAACTTCTTGGCATTACGCATGTTTGCTGCTGTTTGTCGCTCTACGTATGCATCCGTGAGAATCGGGCGAAGCTCGTAGTCGCCGCTCTTCAAATGCAGCGTCTGACCCCAACCCTCCTGCATGTTCGCCATGATCTTTCGAGGCGATCCTCCCATACCGTAGCGGGAGTTTCGCGACATGGTCGATTCCGTACCCATGTCGACAATTGTGTCTCGATCCCTTTGGTCTTTGCGCTTCATATACCAACGACTGATGAAAACACCACCTGCAGCCCCGCCAGCCAGCCACAACCAGTTGTCGAGCACCCAGTCAAGCCAGCTCTGTCCAAAGCCAAGAAGCGGCTTTGGCGGTTCAACAGTCCCGCCGGTTGTTTTCCAGAATTCGAAAAGCTTCTTTGGAAGCTCAACCACCGGAAGCTGCATCGGATCGACCGCGTTTGCGGCATACTTAGCGATGAGTGCCGCTGCACCAGGTAAGTCATAACTGCGCCACCACTTGATGAAGTTTTCAAACTCAATCGGAGGGATGGTATTCGAGAGAATCTTGCCCTGGTGAACGAGAATATTCTCGACTCGAGCGCTGCATGACAGGTACATGTCATAGAGATTCTTGCGGAATTGAATCGTCTCGCCACTGACCCATTCAGGGATAGTACTCACAGATTCGGAGACAGCCAGGGCGGCAGCGCTCATTTTTACAAGCGCCAGCTTCATCATCCACTCAATAAAGGTCGGGTCATAGAGCGTCATCCAGGTGATGAACTTTTTCCCCTCAGGGCTGTCTTTGCCGACATAGACAAACGGACCCTTTTCGGTCTTGAGCTTATCAATGAACGCATTGAGGTTGTTGCCACTATCCACAACTGGCTCTTCTGGCGGAACGGAGACTCCAGGACCCAGCTCGATACCACTTTCGTTTGTTCCCATCCCCATCATGTATTCGTATGTCGACATCTCACGACTCTCCTTGTTGTGCCTGCAGCGCTGCAATCGCTGCCTTTGATTCTTCAGCTTTTTTTGCCGCTACACTAAAACGCTTGAAAAGCGAAGCAGTCACGCCGAGCCCTACAGCTCCACCCACAAGCAGCATGGCAAATCCATATCGTTCGATAAATGTCGAAGGCGGCGGTGCTGCAGCTGCAGCTGCCTGCTCTTGCTCGAGTTGGCGTTCTTCGAGTCGCGCCTCCCACTCAGCTTCTTGCTCAGCACTTGGTCTTCCTTGCACAAATGTCTGCTCCGGAAGAGTCACGCCTTTACTAAAATCCGGAGGAGCTGGACAGCATACTAATTCGTACCCTTCGTCAAAGATTCCAGGACGGCCGCAGCTACCAGAAACGTATACCTGTGGACCTTTCCACTCGGGAAATGTCTCGTAAACCGTCCCGTTTGGATGGATCTTTGGTTGACAACGATCTTTGTATTCTTCATATTCTGATTGTGATATCGCTCTTTTAGGTAGCTTAGTCCTAACTGGGCAACACCACTCAACCCATCTGGCTTTTCCAGCTTTTTCAGCCTCTATGACTTTGCCTGTTTGAAAGCAATCTGGATCATCGACAATGTTTCCGTTGATCACAGCCTTGGGGCGCGTCCATTCGTTTGTCCCCTTTTTCTCCCTCCCAGCAGGGCACTCTCTTGTCGGCTGAGCGATAACCTTACCTGCGTTTTCAGCCGTCCACGGTTGGTCAGGACCTACTAACCCCATTCCTCGACCAATGGTGCCCAAGCCAATCCCGCAGTACTTGGGATGAAGCTGGCGTGATTGGAACAAATACGACATCAGATACTCCTGTCAGCGGGTGCGGTCCGCAACATCCTCGATCCACTCGATGGCATCCTCGGGGCTTTCGGTGCTGAACAGCGGTATCTGCATAATGCTCGAGCGAGCAATCCAACGACCTGGAACCCCAGATTGCCAGAAAGACCCGATCAATCGACCGCGAACGTCGTATACCGGCTCCTCGTCTGGGTTGGCGACTGGAGCAGAAGCAGTGATTTGAGATGGCTTATGCTTAAAGAAGTAGTACCAGAGACCGGCTCCGACGGCAGCAAACCCACCAATGGCCAAATACCATTTGTACTTCTGAAGGAAGGACGCTTCGGATTCTTCTTCCTCTGCCTCTTCCACCTCTTCTTCTGCTTGAGCAACAATCGAATCCGCCTCTTCGGCTTCACGTTGTGCATCTACAAGTGCCTGATTTGATGCCTGAAGTTGTTCTTGAAGCGTTGCAACCTGAGCAGCAAGCTGCGCAACGGCTTCGTCAGAGGCGCCGCTTGTTGCTGGTTGATTGGAAGC
>CAZDDA010000406.1:0-2844 GCA_964504085.1 uncultured Thermotogae bacterium
AGTTCGGCATTCCGGTCGTCGTGGCCGTGAACGCGTTCAAGGAGGACACGCCGGCTGAACTGGAGATGATCCGCGAATACGCCGTCAATCAGGGCGCAGAGGACTCGGTGGTCACCACCCACTGGGCCGACGGTGGCAAGGGTGCCGCCAAGCTGGCCGAGGCCGTTGTGGCCGCCTGCGAGAAGCCGTCGAACTTCGAATTCCTCTACCCGCTGGAGTGGTCGATCAAGGAGAAAATCGAGAAGATCGCAGTGGACATATACGGTGCGGATGGTGTGACCTACGAGCCGTTGGCGGAAAAACAGATCGCAAGCTACGAGCGGGCCGGCTTCGGGGGGCTTCCGATCTGCATGGCAAAGACGCACCTGTCACTGTCACACGACCCGAACCTGAAAGGAGCGCCGACCGGGTTCACCGTCCCGGTGCGTGAAGTGCGTGCCAGCGTGGGTGCCGGCTTCATCTACCCGCTGATCGGCATGATGAGCACCATGCCCGGCCTGGCCACCCACCCGGCGCTCATGGACATCGATCTGGACGAAAACGGCGAGGTGATCGGCTTGTTCTGATTCCTGCTTGCGTAGGGATCTTCGTTCCAGCTGGAATTGGGGCGAACGGAGGTGGGGTGGCTTGAGGGGTCTCCCCATCTCTGTCTTCGCCCCGCAACTTTCTTGCCGCTCAAAGAAACCGGTTCTTCGCGAACTCGTGTCGTCAACTTGTTCCGGCATAACGTCGGGGACAAGCCCCGACGCTACAAGGGAAAGGACGTAGCGTCGCACCCTGTGTGCAACGTTACCTTTCTCGCCTTGTGGCTTTGTGATCTCACCGATGTGAGAGTAGACTTCTGCGCATGTATCGCTACGAGCAGGCCGGAAAGTGCATCACCCAGATTGGATCACTCCCGTTCACCGACGTGGAGGAAGCGGTGGCCTACAGCCTCCGGCACGACATTCCCTTCCTGCCCGAGCTCACGGCCCTGGGTGACGCCATGCTCGACTACGTCAAGAACCCCGGACACTTGAGCTGTCTGGAGGCGTTCAAGCGCCACCGATTTGAGACGGTCAAGGTTCAGTGCATCGGTCCGGCGACGGTGATCCAGAGCGGATACGATGAAGACGATGCCATTTCCAGGATCTATCAGCACGTCGAGCGAATCCTCGACGGCCTCGAAGCAGAAGAGATCATCCTGTTTCTCGACGAACCCGCCCTGGGCTACGTCGGGTTTGACTACCAGCGGTTGTGGGAGCCGCTGGTAGCGAGTTTTCCTGTGGTGGCGGGTGTTCATGTGTGTGGTAACATGCAGTGGGATCACCTGTTTGACGCCAAGATCGACATCATCAGCTTCGACGCGTCGAAGTACGACATCACCAAGTATTATCGGACCCGAAACGGGAAGCGGATCGCGTGGGGGGTCAAAAAGGTTGGAGACATCAGGGATTTTCAGCCGGGCGATCTGGTCACCCTACCGTGCGGGATGCCCCACATGACGTTCAGCCCCCAGCAAGCCGAACAGAGGAGTGCGCAGCTGCGCGAGGTGGCTTCCCGACTGCATCGAACGCAGCTGTTCTGAACCCAGAATTGTTGGTCCTCGGGTGAGACGCAGACTCGATGGATCCGAAGGTGTCGACCCAACTCGAACCCATCTGTACACTACGCACGTAGGCGAACAACTGGAGGAGACGATGGCTGACCGGCGATTGGTGACCCCGTGCCGATGTTTCGCGCGCATTCAGGCGTGGATCGTCAACTGGTCGCTGCGTGGGCCCGAGCGAAGGGTGGTTCGCAGCCCCCATTTCTGGATCCTCGTCTTGCTGTTTGTGGGTTTTACCGTCATCTATTATGCAGAACAACTCGGTCTTGCCTGCTGCCTTCCCGGATGTGAAGGCTTTTTCACCACCGTGCACGACCTGCACCGCGCCCTATTCTTCATCCCCATCATCTACGCCAGTCTGATCTTTCACGTGCGCGGCGGGCTCATCTCGTGTTTTGCCTTCCTTATCGTCATGCTTCCTCGCGCGCTCTTCTTCTCTTCGTATCCGCACCCGGTGCCTCGCGCCATCGTGTTCTTCGTGCCGGCCACGTTGATCAGCCTGTTGGTCGCCGCGTTGCTCGATCAGATCGAACGGGCGAAAAAGGCGCGGGAAGACCTGTCCGCGGTGTACGACGAACTGGCCGAGTCGGTTGTACAGTTGCAGGAATCCCAGGAGCAGCTCATCCAGGCGGAAAAGCTCAGCTCGCTGGGCCAGATGTCCGCCTCGATCGCTCACGAAATCAACAACCCGCTCGCCGGGGTGCTTGTTTACGCACAGCTTCTGGCCAAGAAGCTGTCCAGGGACACGCTGACCAAACAGGTGGGCATCGAGTATCTCGGTAAAATGGCCTCGGAGGTCGATCGCAGCTCCCGCATCATTCGCAACCTGCTCGATTTTGCCAGGCCATCGGAGCCGAAGTTGGGCGACGTCGACATCAACAAAGTGATCGAAGACGCGCTCGCGCTCGTCGATCATCGCGCCGAACTCGGGCACGTGGGACTGATCAAGGAACTTCACCCCGCCCTTCCCACGGTGTACGCTGACTACGATCAACTGAGGCAGGTGCTGGTCAACCTCACCTTAAACGCCATTCAGGCGACCCCCAGTGGAGGGTGGGTGACGGTCACAACGCAGCCGGAGGAAAACGGCGCGTTGAAGGTGGAGGTCAAGGATACCGGTTCCGGCATTTCCAAGGAGAACATGGAAAAGCTGTTCACCCCGTTTTTCACCACCAAGGAGAAAGGACAGGGTGTCGGACTGGGCCTCGCTGTTGCCAAGAGCATCATCGAGAAACACTGCGGGAGCATCGAGGTGG
>CAZDDA010000407.1:0-2841 GCA_964504085.1 uncultured Thermotogae bacterium
GACTCCCCGCCGAGTTTCAGCAGCACGCGCTTGTACTTAGCTACAGCCATTGTCCCCCGCCTGAGAACTTGCCTGCGCGGCCGGGGCGCCGGGCCGCAACCCCAGAGCGATCATCCCGAAGATGTTGCTCTTCGCCCAGACTACTTCCCCACCTCATAGCGCACGAACCGGCTCAGTATGATATTCTCCCCGAAGGTCGCGTTGGCGGCGCTAAGCAGGTCCCGAATCGTCTTCTCCTCGTCCCTGACGAACGGCTGCTCCAGTAGGCAGCTCTGCTCGTAGAACTTGGCCATGCGACCCTCGACGATGCGCTCAACGATCTGCTCAGGCTTACCCTCCTCCAGGGCTCGCTGGCGATAGATCTTCTTCTCCCCTTCGACCAGATCCTCAGGCAGTTCCTCACGCATGATGCAAAGTGGTGCGGCGAACGCAATGTGAAGCGCCAGGTCGTGAGCCAATGCTTTGAAGTCGTCGGTGCGGGCCACGAAGTCGGTCTCGCAGTTCAACTCTAGAAGCACACCGACCTGGCTTCCCGTGTGCACGTATGCTTCTATGAGTCCCTCCGATACCTCTCGGGTGCTCCTTTCCGCCGCCTCCGACATCCCTTTTTCTCGCAGATAGGCGACGGCCTTCTCGAAATCGCCACCGCATTCGCCGAGCGCCTCCCGGCAATCGAGAACGCCGGCGCTTGTTGCATCGCGCAGTTCCTTGATCATCGATGTTGTGATTTCCAAGCTTTCCTCTCTCCGTTTGTCCAACGAGGATCGTGTACCCGTGACCGGCACACCATCCGGCTTCCTAGCCAACTCCGCCGGCGTCCTGGAGCATGAGCACAGCCACCTTCGCAGTCAACAAGGCGGTGCAGCTCACCGGTGGCGCGGATGCTCTCTCAGTTCGGCTTCTCGCGGGGTGAGGGCTAGGCCTCTTCGCTTGCCTGGTCCCCGCCACTCTCCCTGGATGACAACTCCCTAAGCCGGGCTAGCGTCGCGGCGCTGAGGTATTTCTCGTCTTCGAGGTCGATGTCCTCGACATCCTCCATCTCCGCTTCCTCCTGGTAGGCTTTTCGCTGTGCGACACCCTCCAGGACGGCATCCGCGATGGCGTGGGTGATCAACCTGATCGAGCGTATAGCGTCGTCGTTTGCAGGAATGACGTAGTCTATCGGATCAGGATCACAGTTCGTGTCGACCATCGCGATGATTGGTATGCCCAGCTTGTCCGCCTCAGCCACCGCCGTGGCCTCACGTTGGATATCGACCACGAACAGCAAGGCAGGCAGCTCCCGCATCTCTCGGATGCCGCCGAATCGCTGGTTAAGCTTTTCGATCTCTCGCCCCCTTTCCAGGGCCTCCTTCTTCGTCAGGAGATCGAAGTCGCCTCGCTCGCGACGCGCCTCCAGGCTGTGCAAGTAGTCAATCCGCTGCCGAATGGTCTGCCAGTTCGTCAATGTGCCACCCAGCCAGCGCAGATTGACATATGGCATGCCGCACCGCTCCGCCTCTCGCGCAATCGTCGCTTGCGCTTGGCGTTTTGTGCCGACGAAGAGAACAGTCCCTCCGGCGGCAACCGTGTCTTGAATTAGCTCAGATACCTCGCTGATTGTTTGGAGCGTTTGCTGCAGATCAATGATGTGCACGCCTTTGCGCTCAGTGAAGATGTATGGAGCCATCTTCGGATGCCAGCGGCGCGTGCGGTGTCCGAAGTGCACACCCGTTTCCAGGAGTGCTTTGATAGAAATGTCAGCCATTGTAGGGGACCTCCTTGTGCCCGTTTTTGTTTCCTCCGCCTCCATCATCCCGGTGAGAAACCAGGGTGGCTGGCCCCGGCACGGTCTCGCCGGTCAGAAGGCGTGTGTTGTGTTGATACGTGATGGATTCTACCACAAAGCCGGAGTTCGGCAAACTGGTTCAGCTCACCTCGTCGGAGGCGGGCGGTACGCGAAAGCAATAGCCCACTCCACGCACGGTGTGCAGGTATTGTGGCGAGCTTGTGTCTTCTTCAATGGCCTCCCGCACCCAATGCACGTGCACATCAAGGGTGCGCGTGTCGTCAACGAAGTCCGTGTCCCATACCTGCTTCATCAGGAACTCGCGGGTGAGCACCTTTCCGGGATGGCGCATCAAGAGCTCCAGAAGCTGAGCCTGCTTGGGCGTAAGGTGGCGCTCCGGCGTCCACTCAGGGGCTTGACCCTCTGCATACAACAGCAACACCGGGATGTCGATACCTTCCGCATCGCCGCGGGTCACCGAGCGGCGTTTGACGTGGAACGTCAGCTTGCCTCTGCGGAGCACCTCGCTATCCGGGTCGGGCAGCAACCACGAGATTCGGTTGATCAGCTTCTGAGACGAGAACGGATAGCGCAGCGAGGCACAGGCGCCCTGCAGCGTGTCGCAGAAGCGGCGGCAGCTGAAGCGGAGGGAAGGGGCGTCCAATACGATGACCTCGGGCTGGACACTGTCAAGGCACCCTAGAGCCGCCCTTCGGGTGCTGGCTGTGGAGAGCTGGTATTCCGCCTTCAGTAGCGGGGCCAGCCGTTTTCCCTCGGGCTTCCTGCCTTCTACGAGCAAGACCGTGTGCGATGATGCCACTTTGCTGCTGCTCCTTCTCCTGCTAAGTAGCCCCGTGCGCCAACTCAGTCAAACGGCATCAGGACTGCTTGAACAGGCCTAGCCGTTGCTGGGTCTGCAAGCTCGCGATTCGAGTTGGATTAGTGGCGAAGACCTATACGGAGAGCGTACCGAACGAACTGTACTCCACGCCTTATTGGAAGCCTGATCCCATTATACTGCATCCCTCCCGAGCGCGCAAATCGCAGGCGTCCGTGAAGGACGAGGGTCCCTT
>CAZDDA010000408.1:0-2821 GCA_964504085.1 uncultured Thermotogae bacterium
CTCAAACCCAAACTCGGTGGCCGGAGCGATCGCAGGGGCACTGGAACAGGAGGGGATTGTAGAGGTTCACGCGATCGGTGCCGGTGCAGTCAATCAAACGGTGAAGGCGATAGCTATCGTGCGACGGTTGTTGGGAAAAGATGATCGTGAGGCTGCGATCAGAGTCATCCCCGGTTTCATGGAATTGACCATCGCAGGAGACAAGAAGACCGGTATCCGCTTCATCATCGAGAAGTAGCGTCTTTCACCTTTGCCGAATTCCGTATCCAGTGACATCATGATTGAATCATTAAGGGCACATATTCTGGGACTGCTTGCCACTTCCTGGCGAAAGCTGGGTTTGGGTGACCCATTGGTCGACATTGAGATCAAGCGCTCCGACCGTTCAGAATTCGGTGATTTTTCCTCCAATATCGCTCTGGTCGGGGCACAACGGGCCAAGGTGTCTCCACGCGAGCTTGCAAAACGTCTCGTCCACGAACTTCCGGAGACCGTCTTCTCTCGGGTGGAGATTGCGGGACCAGGATTCATCAATCTCTTCTTGCGTTCAGACGTGATTCAGTCTCAGCTGCGGGAGATTCTCGAGGCCGGAGACACATTTGGGCGGGCCGTGCAGTCAAACCCGACGCAGATACAGATCGAGTTTGTAAGCTCAAACCCCACTGGCCCCCTCACGGTCGGCCACGGTCGCCAAGCCGTACTCGGCGACGTGCTCGCCTCCCTGTATGCCGCTCTGGGATACAGAGTAACGCGCGAGTACTACTGCAATGATGAGGGTCAGCAGATTGACTTGCTCGCCGAATCGTTGTGGGTGCGCTATCAGGAGCAATACAAAGACAGTCACGAGATTCCCGAAGATGGTTATCAAGGCGAATACTTGATTTCCGTTGCAAGAGATCTAAAGAAGGATTTGGCTCGTTCGTTCCCCAAGTTTGACGACGATACCAAAGACCGTTTTCGTTATGCGGCAGTTGACCGCATGAAGAAATGGATTACGAATGACCTCGCAGAATTGGGAGTCTGGTTCAACCTCTGGTTCTTCGAAGCTGATCTCCATAGAGCAGGGAAAGTCGACGCTGCCTTGAAGCTGCTCAGAGAAAAGCACGGGGTTTACGAAGCCGATGGTGCAATCTGGCTCAAGGCTAAGGAGCACGGTGGTGCCAAGGACTCGGTCCTCATCCGCAGCGACGGACGTCCGACGTACCTGATGGTGGACATTGCCTATCACATCAACAAACACGAGCGCGGATTCGACCGAGTGATCAATGTCCAGGGTGCCGATCACCACGCCGAGCAAACCTGCGTAAAAGCAGCGCTACGGATCCTCGGCTACCCGGAAGACTTCCTCGACTACGCCTCACACCAGTTCGTCAGTCTCAAGGAGGGCGGTGAGACGCTGAAGATGTCGACACGTGCCGGCCGGTTCATCCTCCTCAGAGACTTGGTGGAGGAGCTCGGACGTGACGTGGTCCGCTATTTCATGGTTGCCCGCAAGCCGGAGAGCCACCTGGAGTTCGATTTGGATCTGGCTCGCGCTCAATCGATGGACAATCCGGTCTACTACATTCAGTACGCACACACGCGGATCTTTTCAATCTTCAGCAAGGCCGGTATGCCCGAAGTGAGTCCCACCAAGGTCGATCTTTCCCCACTTGAAGCGAGGGAGGAGCTTAACCTGATCAAACAACTTGATCGTTTCCCCGACGTGGTAAAGGAGGCGGCGCTTGGATTCGCCCCTCACCTGCTTGCCGGCTACGCCCTGGACCTTGCCAGGGCCTTTCATCCCTACTACACGGAATACCGTGTCATCGGGACCGATGAAAAGCTGATGTGGGCCCGTCTTGCCCTGTTGCGTGGCGTGCAGACCGTGCTGCACAATTGCTTGGAAATCCTGGGAATGTCCGTCCCGGAAGCAATGTGATGGCCTGGATCGATCGGTTGAGAAGCGGCCTACGACAGACCCGAGCGGGACTCGTTGGTGCGATCGGGGAGGTTCTCGTCCACGGCGGGGCGGTCGGAGACGCGGAACTCGAAGCGATTGAAGAGATTCTCATTGCAGGCGATGTCGGTGCTCGAATGGCCGTGGGGTTGATCGCTGAACTCACCGCAGAGGCTCGAGGACATCTCAGCGGTGAGGAGCTTCTTGTCTCTCTTAAGGAAGCGATCCGGCTTCGGCTTGCCGATTGCGAGCGGTCACTCGCGTTGCGAAGCGATGGTGAGCCGACGGTGATCCTTGTTTCCGGGGTGAATGGCTCGGGGAAGACGACGACGATCGCCAAGCTGGCGGCTCATCTACGCGAGCGCGATTCTTCCCTTCCAGTCACATTGGCTGCAGCAGACACGTTCCGTGCGGCAGCCATCGAGCAGCTGGCCGCGTGGGCACAACGGGTGAACGCCGATTTAATAAAACACCGTACGGGCGCCGATCCATCCGCGGTGGTATTCGATGCTGTGGATCATGTGCGGCGCACCGGTGGCGTGCTGTTTGTGGATACAGCGGGCCGCCTGCAGACCAAACACAACCTCATGGAAGAGCTGCGCAAGATCGAGCGGACCGTGACGAAGAAGCTCGGACGCAGCTCGGATGAACGCCTGCTCGTCCTGGATGCCACCACGGGACAGAACGGGATCTCCCAAGCGACCCGCTTTCATGAGGCGATCGAACTAACAGGGATCGTGCTCACCAAGCTGGACGGAACGGCAAAGGGGGGCGTGGTTCTCGCGATTTGGGATGCACTGAACGTTCCACTGATGTACATTGGAGTAGGAGAACGCGAGGAAGACCTACACGAGTTCTCGTCCGAGCAGTTCGTCGAGGCGT
>CAZDDA010000409.1:0-2815 GCA_964504085.1 uncultured Thermotogae bacterium
CTCCTGACTCGGGATTGTAGGCACCTGCCCTTCTGTTCTGGACGAGGTACCAGAGATTGGGTTTCTTCTCCAAACGCTCTATGTTCAAGAGAGGCACCGAGCCACTCCAGGAGTGTAGTAGCCACCAACAGCAGGGCCATACTTGTATCCGATGTCTTCAGTCTCTCCGGCTTACCCAGCAGAGCCCTTGGCCCAATGAGATCGTGCGACATTTGAAACCTCTCAAGACGCAGCGGGTATTTGTGGTGAAAGGCAGCAATACCTCCTCGGCACCGTACGCTGCCACTTCTCCAAAAAGGATGAGGCTGTTTAAGTCCCATGTTTTGTTCAGTCAATCCGGGGAAAACCGACGCTTAAGGATCACTGACCAACGCGATCCTTCCTTTTATCAACAGCCTTGAGCAAGAGTTAGACCGAGCGCATTCGAACGAAATGGGTTGGGTCATCCAGAGTATGACTGCAGTCTGCTACACAACGGTTGGCTTCGTCCTCGCGGTATGTTATAGTTCTCACACTACAATCTACAACCAAGAGAAGGAGGAGTCAATGGCAAATCCAACAGTGGATAACGACCTCTGTGTAAGTTGCGGAGTATGCGCGGAGGTCTGCCCTGAGGTATTTGAGTTGGGAGAGGACGACACGGCGCAGGTCAAAGCTGACGCAGACCTAACCGCTGCCTGCATCCAAGAAGCTGTCGACCAGTGCCCAGTAGGCGCGATCAGCGCCTGAGAGATCGCCGCAGAGAGCAGAAGAACTCGCTTTCTGCGGTGGCTCTTTTTGTTTGCTCCTTGGGAACCGATGAAGAAGTACCCCGATTGGGCAGCGGAAAACCCGCATTTGAGGTATTGTCTGGCTGTTGCTCGCGTGGTAGGATAGGTCGGTGAGTTCGTGTGAAAGAGAAGAAGATGGGCCTTGTGCTCGGTAGCGGTGGGGCCAGGGGTTCCGCGCATGTTGGAGTGTTGAAGGTCCTGGATGAGCACGGAGTCCAACCCGATGTAATTGTGGGTTCCAGCATGGGAGCCGAGGTAGGCGGGGCCTACGCTGCCGGAGTAAGTGTGGAAGACATGGCGGCCATCTGGCGATCGGCGCACTTCGGCACTGTAGTAAAAAACTTTCTACCAACCATTCCCTGGTCCGGATGGTGCTCTGGCAGGGAAAAGATGCGTTTTCTCCGCCAGCTACTCGGAGAGATTACAATCGAAGAACTTCCCATCACCTACGCTGCAATGGCAACCGACCTTGAGAGTGGGCTTCCTTATCCCATAACAGAAGGACCGCTCGCCCGAGCGATCCGGGCGAGCATATCAGTTCCCGGCTTGCTTACACCGGTTTGGATCAACGGCCATCTACTGATTGACGGTGGGGTCTCCAACCCCGTACCCGTCAACGTGGCCCGTCAGCTTGGGGCCGAGGTGGTTGTCGCTGTAGACGTACTGGTTTGTCCAGAAGAGGTAAGGCTTTCCGGGATCCCAATCCCGGAGTATCGAGAGAGAATCCTTGGAATCATCCGAAGAATGGACGCTGCCGCAGCAGCCGATGGAGCAACACATCGTTTCTACCCAAGCGTTTTTTCTGTTTTATTCCAGATGTCAACCGTTTTTCAAAAGCGCGTCAGTGACCTATCACTTCAGGTACATCCTCCCGACATACTCATTCAACCGGACTTCTCCCCAAATCCCCCTTGCTACAGCGATGTAAAAAAAGGGATCGAGGCCGGGGAGGCAGCAACGCGACAAATGCTGCCCAGGATACTTGAGGTCCTTAACTCAGGATGATCATTCACCAATCAGAGTGAAGCCCTGCGGAATAGGTCCGCAGCTGATCCTACTAGTAGCAACTTCAGCGATCCTCGGTATCTGCTCTACAATATCAGCGCAACTCCGCACTTCTTCCCAATCCGTTACTTCCACAACCCACAAAAGGCCGTGGCTACACGACAATTTTGTCCCACTGTTAGCCTATCGTGATCGGTTACAACACTTCAATCCTAGGCCGCTCCATGGGCTAGCGGCTTGACATCTCGCTGGAAAACCCTGAAAGTAATTGCCTTGGGAGACCGTGTAAACATGAAGGAAAGACCAATCGAAGAGCTGGCAAGCAAGCTCCGTCTCAAAATGGCTCCAGATATACTGGAACAAGCGTTCTTACACAGTTCATACGTAAACGAAAGAGGGGATGCCCGAGGATCGAACGAGCGTCTGGAGTTTTTGGGCGATGCAGTGATCGACCTCGCTGTGACAGACTACTTGTACAAGCAGTACCCGGACGCAGATGAGGGACGCCTCACCAAGGCAAAGTCGGTTGCTGTCAGTCGGCCTATCCTGGCAGAGAAAGCGGAACAGCTGGGGCTGGCCGCCTACCTCCGCCTGGGAAAGGGAGAGGAGGCAAATGACGGTCGCAAACGCACCTCTAATCTAGGGAACGCCTTTGAAGCCTTGGTCGCGGTTATTTTCCTCAATCGTGGTTATCCGTACTCGGCGAAGTTCCTCCTTCGATATCTGAAGGAGGACATCGAGCGATTCTTGGCCGAACAGGCAGCAACCGGTGACTACAAGAGCCTATTGCAGGAAACGGCACAACGCCTGTTTGACTGCCGCCCGGCGTACTCCATCACTGAAGAGAGTGGCAGAGAACACCGCAAGGAGTTTGTGGTCACCGTCTCTGTGGCTGGACACCGCGGGCTCGGCCGCGGCCGCAGCAAAAAGGAAGCTGAACAAGCAGCGGCAAAGCAGCTATACTTGATGCTGGAGGAATTCTAGAAAACGCGCCCGTAGCTCAGTTGGATAGAGCAGCGGTTTCCTAAACCGCAGGCCGG
>CAZDDA010000410.1:0-2807 GCA_964504085.1 uncultured Thermotogae bacterium
GGTCGGTGAAATCGCCTACTGGCGTCCGGGCCAGGCACTGTGTCTGTTCTACGGTCGCACTCCGGCCAGTACCTCCGAATGTCCGCGTGCCGCTTCGCCGGTGACTGTCGTAGGCAAGCTCGCAGGAGACGCGCAGGCGTTGACGTCTCTTACAAATCTCAAGAACATACAAGTTACGAAGAAGCAGGGCTAATCCTCCTACCCAGAGGGGTGTCCCCTGGAGAAAGCCAGGTAGCAGTGGAACAACAAGCCCCTCCAGTTTTGAGCACGGCCTGTTTCTGCAACAATGCATGCTGATCTCGCGTGTTAGAATCACCGCAATAGGAGGTGTATTTCGATGGACGACAAGAGAGCGTGGTTGATTGGCGCGCTGGTTGTCATTGCGATGCTCGGTACAGTTCTTGTGGCTGCAGGTGAGGAGAAACCAGTGTCTTCTCTATTCCGCTTGGCCGAATTGGAGGATCTATCCTGTGATCTGGCAGCACTCTCCGAGAGCAGTGCCTCAGTGGGCCAACTGTTTGTAGTGGCAATTCCGGGAGGCGATTTGGCTGTGATACTCCGCCCGATCACCGAGGCCGAATATGGGACATTTCAGGTCCAGGCCATCGATTATGAGATTATCGAGCGACAGATGCTTGCTGCGGCGATCGTGCTGCCACGTGCTGCCGAACAAGACGTGGCAGGATTCTCGCTCGAGCTTGTTGGGTTCCTACGACAGCAGGTGAATGCTATCAGCGGCTTTGAGGTGTTTGATGTAATCAATTTGTCTGTCTCGCCCTGAGAGAAGCGCTTGGGTTCTTCGGAAGGCGTAGATGATCGCTTGATCTATCCTGAGGTCACACAAGTTTCATCGTTATTCCACGGTCTCTTCACAGGATGTTCACACCTCCTGGTTATAGTCACTCACAGTCTGTTAGGCAGGTTCATGAGGAGGTGAATTCCATGGCTCAGAAGGAAATTCTCGATAAGATTTCCATCTACGTTCCTCAGAAGAAGATGGCCGAAAAACCGGTTGAACGTCTGATTCGACTCTCTGAGAAGCGTGATCGCTCGATCAACTATCTAGTCGTCGACGCGATTTTGCAGTATCTCAAGCGCGAAGAGAACAGGAACTAGAATGCTTTTACCTCGCAAGGAGCTCACTGAGTTCAGGCGAGACAAAGATATGGCGGGGTGTCCAATACGTTTCTTGGGCACCCTGCTGTCATGTGAACGATGAAGTGCAGGATGTATTGGATTCAGTGAGTTCTTGGGGCCTGCTTCACCACCGTGTAGTTACCCGCACGTTTTCCCCTCAACATTTGCCGAGGTGTTCGTGTCCGCCCATACTGCCAACGGAGTTGATCGAAGCTTGGACGAATGATGATCGGAGGGTTCCAGTTTTATCTTACGCAGTTGGCCGGAGAGTAGCCAAATGAACGAGCACATTTTGGTGGTAGATGATGAGGCCTGGGTGTTGCAGACCATCAGAGGATACCTGGAGGACTCTGGATTCAGCGTCGCCACGGCCTCGGATGGGCCCGGTGCCCTGGCCGAATTTACCGCTCGTGAGCCTGCGCTGGTGATCCTCGATTGGATGCTTCCGGGCATGGATGGACCTGAAGTTGCCGGGCGCATTCGCCAGCAATCCAATGTGCCGATCATCATGTTGACCGCTCGCGTCGATGAAGAGGACCGCATTACAGGTTTGGAACTCGGGGCCGATGACTACGTCGTAAAACCGTTCAGTGCCCGAGAATTGGAGGCCCGCGTGCGCGCAGTGCTACGTCGCTCGGGGGGCGATCGCGGCCCGCAAATCGTGTTGAAAGCCGGCGACATTCGACTGGACGTGGAGCAACACGAGGTGGTGGTGCGGGGGCAACCCGTGGAGTTAACTCCGATGGAGTTCGACCTGTTGGCCTACTTGATGCAACACCCGGGGCGAGTGTTTACTCGGTTGGAGCTGCTTGAGGCGGTCCGGGGAACGACCTACGAGAGCTTCGAGCGCTCGATTGACTCCCACATCAAGAGACTAAGGCAGAAGATCGAGTCGAATACGCAAACTCCACGCTGCGTATTGACCGTCTTTGGAGTTGGCTACAAGTTTGCCAAAGGAGACGATACGTGATGGCTTTCTTTCGCCGACTGTCGTTTCGAACCAAGCTTCTCCTTTCTTTTGCAGTGGTCATCGTGCTGGCCACGGTGGTCGGGTACTTTCTGATCAACATCGCCGTTGACCGTGCGTTCAGCGACTTCTCCGACAGGACCTTCCGGTACCGGGACGTTGTGTTGGTCCGGTTCTTGACGGACTTCTACGAGCGGGCGGGAAGCTGGGAGGGCCTAGGTCGGCTCTTCGAGCTCACCCCGGAGTCGCCCCAGATCATCCTGACGGACGCGGACGGTGTCATCGTCGTTGCACCGGATCCCCAGTTTATCGGAAGGAGGCTTTCTGCACGCGATCTGAAGCAGGGACTGGAGGTCAGGCTTAACGACGAGACAATAGGGACGATTGTTCCTCCCTCACTTGTCTTGTGGGAAAATCCGCTGGAACAGCGTTTCTTGGGAACGGTCAGCCGCTCACTCTGGATTGCAGGGATCCTTGTCAGCGCGGTAGGCATTCTGCTTGCATTTGGTCTGCTGCGGCAGATGATGGGGCCGTTGAAACAGCTCACCGAGGCTTCCCAGCAGGTCGCCCGCGGCAATCTCAAAAGGCGTGTCTCGGTGAAGAGTAGGGATGAGCTGGGCCGTCTGGCTGACTCGTTTAACGAGATGGCCTCAAGTTTGGAGAAGGCGGAGAAGGCCAAGCGGCAGATGATCGCCGATGTGTC
>CAZDDA010000411.1:0-2804 GCA_964504085.1 uncultured Thermotogae bacterium
GTCGTCGAGAGCTTCCGGACATTACTGGAGTATCTTGGTACCATCTTGAGCAATACCCGTCGCACTGAGAATGTCGCAGACTATGAGCCGACGTTCGACGTGTTCAATATCCCGGATGCCAATCAGAGATGATCCCTGGACCTGATATAAGCGATAGAGATGTTGTCAGAATGGTATAGTCTAAATTTCTTCATAATCCATTCGCGGACATAGTATTCAAACATATATGAGCGGGGTATTTCAGCTTTAACACTATGCACCTCGCGTACACCCATTCGGTCTGGGACATCACCGATGGACTGGCCAAGATCCTGAGTGATATTACCGTCGGTTCCTAGCGGCCGACCGAGCGTGGACAATCCCTATGCTCTCGTTGAAGCCATTGGTCCACATTAAAGAGGAACTGTGCGATGCTCTCCTGCAGTTGAGGAAAGGATCTAGCCATCTTCGCCATGCGCTCACGGTAGCTTGTGGCTGTATAGAACCGCCGCAAGGTCTGAAGGCGAAGTCGAGTCATTTGCCCGGCGCTGATTGTAGGATGCCGGAACGTCAGGTGGCTGGTGTCGAAATGGAGCGAGGGTACTCGGAGCAACGGTGGATAGGACGTAGCCCAGGTCGTGCCTGGAAACGGCGTGGCAATGCTTACGCGCAATTGGTGAATCGCCAGCTCCGGGAGGCGCGCGCCGGCAACCTCGATGCCATTCTCATGCTGCCAAGGGAAGCCGATCATGGTGAATGCCCAGTTGAGAATCCCCCTTTTCTCCGACCACTGAAGTACCTCGTTCATTTGCGGGATCGTGATGGGCTTCTTGATGATCGAAAGGGATTCAGCGTCCGTCGTCTCAACGCCCCAGCAGATCTTGGTGCATCCCGCCGCAGCCATCAGTGTCAGAAGCTCTTCGTCTACCGTGTTGAGCGTCGTTTCACACATCCAATGCACACCGAGGTCCTCACGGAGTAGAGCCTCGCAGAGTTCAACGGTGCGTTTCCTGTTCACAGTGAAGGTAAGGTCCGCGAAAGAGACGAAGCGGACTCCAAACTGATCCCTTAGTGTGCGGAGTTCATCAACCATGTTCAACGGTGATCGGAACGTGACTTGTCTTCCCCAGTGCTGTGGCGAATTGCAGAATTGGCAGGTGAACGGACAGCCACGGCTGTAGAGGACGGAAGCGAAGCCTCCGTTGGTCATCAAGGGATAGCTGATACCCAACGCCGTTGACGAGTGGAACCGGGCATCCCGAAGGGGAGGAGGAAGATCGTCGAGTGATGTTATCCTGGGTCGTCTAGGATTCAGCACCGGATTACCTTCCTTAGAGCGGTACGCGATTCCATCGATACTACTCCACAGGTCTCTCTCATTAGCCAGCTCGATGAGTGCGACAAAGGTCTCCTCGCCCTCTCCAATGACACACACATCGAAATCACCGAGCAGATCGAAGGGGGCCGCTGTCGGATGACTCCCCCCCGCCACGAGAAGTTTGGGCTCCACCCATTTCCGGCACCATCTGGCCAAGAGCCGCGCCCTTTCCACATGCATCGTGAGCATTGAAACCGCCACCACATCTGGCCGGAAGGCCATCAACCGCCTCTGGAGAGCCGTGAAATCCCCGTCGACTGGTACTAAGAGTTTCACGTCATGCCCAGCCTGCTGTGCCGCCGCGAGGACATAACCGATTCCAAGAGGTTCGTCGGGATCCGGATCGAGTCCGAGGTCCAACTCAATTGGCTGGGGATATACGCCAGCTATACGCATGTGCTACGACCCTTAGTTGGGCAGATGAGCGATATAAGTAACCAATCCTTTGTATTCCGCGCTGTAGTGTGCCAACTTGGGCCATTACACCTTTTCATCTCAAGCTGACTCTTCCGGAATCTGGTACCACCGGAGCCACTCTCCGAGCATGGCACGCAATCGCCACTTAGCCGTTTTTGGCGCATTTTCCACCGCCATGAGAACCGCCTTGCCTGTTGAGCAAATCCGCTCCCTCATATCCGCGTCGTGCACAATGGTGACTGAGTCCTCCACCGTCCGCAACCGACCAGACACTGTTCGGTACCACCCCCAGTCCGAACCGCACAGTGTACCAATATACTCTATTTCAAGCGAATCCTTCCCAGTTAAGTGCCCATCGACATCGAACGCTGCTAGCAGAGCGAGCATATCCTTGACGTCACGCTCTGCGGGCGCAATCACTTGTAGCTTTGATAGAAGAAGGTCTGACGCTGATAGTGTAAGGGGATGCAGGTCCAGCCTAGAGCTAAGCTCTAGCACATGGCACATCTCTAGCCGATCGAGGATGACATCAATCCTAATTCGGTCAGCCTCGCCAACTGAAAGGGCGTACATGAGCTGCCTTGTCCCATTAAGTAAGTTGAACTCACGGTTGGGAATCCCGCCGAGGTCCAGTATCATCCGTTCGATAAGCCACCGATCCCGGAGCCTCGCAACAAGATCAATGTCCCTCGGTGGTCGGCTGAGTTCGGGCGTGACTTCTAGCACTGCTGCGCATCGCAGCCGGATTCCCACCCCACCGAATAGTCGCACTGTGATGCCCTTGCGCTGGAGCTCTCGAATAAGGTGCACCGCCCATGTGCACACGATCTCACCGTCATCCCGGTAAGCTAGTTCAGTCAAAAGAGGAACTGCCTTGACATATCTGTTGCTACCTCGCAGCCGATGACCAAGTTGCGATAGGCGGCTTCGGCTTTTTCAATAGCCTTCCGCTGCTCCGGCCACCAGTCTGGAATGTCTGTTTCCCCTTCCTGCTTCTTCCCACCGACCACGTTCCATAGGGCATTCATCA
>CAZDDA010000412.1:0-2800 GCA_964504085.1 uncultured Thermotogae bacterium
TCGATGATGCCATGGATGATGATGACCTCAAGGACCGTTTTCTTGAGCACATGATTGACCAGGCTGCTGAGGCTGCCGCTGAAAGGATGAGTGATTACTGATGAATGAGTATGTCGTTCTTGCTCAGATGTGGGCTAATGAAGATGACCCTGAATCCAACATCGCTGAGTGGACAGTGGGCACGCTGGAGCAGGCTGCTTACTGGACCAAGAAGTGGGAGGACCAAGGTTACTTCGTGAACGTACGCAAGTGTACGCACCCGCTCAACACCGAGTTTGTGAAGGCCGGCCTAAATCACCGGGGTGAACCCGCGTGAGATTCTGGCTGGGTGTTCTCACCTCGCTCTTGGTTGTGTCTCCATCGACAGTGGAGGTCCCGTACTATGAGACCTTCGTTCGGGAGGTAGAGGTGCAGCCAGAGTGGGTGGAAACACCCATCATCGACTCAATGATTACCGATGAAGAGTGGGTAGAAATTGAGCGGCAAAGTCTTTGTCTCTACGATTACCTGAAGGTCCACGACATTGACATCACGCTAGAGAATGTTCTTACAGTCGGGGACTATACTGATATCATGGGTGGTGCCTGTTACCTGATAGGAGAGGACGATGCCTGACACTTGGAGAAAGTCTTCACTCAAGTCTATGCTTGAGGGATGTTCCTGGCAGTGGATGCTGGAGCAGTCAGTAGAAGAACGAAGCTCGTCCCCTCATGCAGCAGCTGGCACCGGGTTCCACAAGGCAATGGAAGACTGGGAGCTTTCCGAGAGAACTCTCGAGCTAGGTCAGCTTAAGGACATAGCCGCTAAGGCTGCGTTCGAGGAATGCAAGGGCGTTCCGATGGCGCAATGGTTCGAGCATGAGATGGACCCAGAGCTGGTGATGGAACTAGCGGCTGAGTCGGCTAGGGTCTGGTGGCAGGAGCCAGCAAGAAGCAGTGATGGAGAGATTGGCACGCTCAGAGAGGTGCAGTTGGAGCGTGAGCATGTAGCCAGTGAACAGCACATCACCGCAGAATATGCAGGTTCAGACATTCCAGTAAGCGGAACCATAGACTGGGTTGGCAAGCAGGGCAGCAAGCATTACATCGTAGACTTTAAGACAGCATCTTCTTTCAGGAAGTGGACATACGACCAGGCTCCTGGAATCGAAGAAGCAATGTACAGGTACCTAGCCTACTCAAAGTTTGACATCAGCAGTGTTGCATTTGAATGGCATGTCGTCTCCGCCAAGGAAGGTAAGGCTCGCCTTATCAGTGGCAGCAACGATGGCAAGAAGTTGCTTGAGGTTCTTGACACTGCCATCTCAGACGCTAATGTACTCCACAAGTACAACGCATATCGACCTCGACCAGATTGGAACCTTTGCCAAAGAAAGTGGTGCGCTTTCTATGAAGGGTGTCAGGTAGATGGAACGCTATCCCCGACCAGGATTCCAGCGTCCATGGCTTCCCATGCGGATTTCTCTCCTTTCCGCATCCATGACGCTGGTGGCGTTGAGCCCAACATGCCCCGTTGAGGTTCCGCCCCTCCACCCCCGGTGTCTCCTTTCCGCCGGGGGTGCTAGGCTTGCAAGTGCAGTATCCAACTAGATAACAGGAGCAAGTAAATGCCAGAGATTAGCCAGATGGACATCGAGGTTCGGCCGTCACAGAATTATCAGACGGTTGGATTTACCGCTCGTCTTGTTTGGGAAACACCCGTATCTATGGAGGAAGCCAAGTTCGAAGCCGACGTGGCGTACTCGGAGCTTGAGGAGATTGCACTCAAGCGCGTCGCGCAGCTTTCTGAGCAGAGGACTGAGACCATGGGCATCCCTATGCCAACCAACAACAACAGCAACAGCCAGTCAGTTGGGGTCAACCCAGTTGATGAGTCCACCTGGCCTATTGCTTACAAGCCAAACGGCGCAGGTTCTTTCCGCTACCTCCCCACCTCGGTAGTTCCGCGCGAGCGGTTCATCGAGATGGCAAAGGCGAAGCTCCCTGAGCTTGGTCTGAGCGACGAGGTTGTCAACATCTTCGATGACCGCACTGGCGAGCGGGGTGTTGAGAACGGTGGGCAGTCCTACACCGCCGGCAAGATTAAGGCCAAGCCCGACAGTGCGCTTGCTGCTGCGATGCAGGGCAAGACCATTGTTGGGAACATTGACTTTGCTCCTGGTGGAGACATCAAGGTCTCGCTGTCCAAGGATGGTAAGACCGCGATGCAGGCGATGAAGATTGCTGGGCAGTTCGCTGCCAACGAGCAGTCTCCGTTCTGATAATCACGCTTCGTGGCTGGGGTTGGGGGTGATACCCTAGCCCCAGCCACAAGCGATTAGATAGGAGAGAAGGATGCAAATGGTCATGGACACGAATCCGGTTGAAGATGTTATGCCGGTTCTTTCTGTTGAAGATTTAGAGAACATGCCGCAGCCTGAGTGGCTGCTCAAGCACAGGCTGCCCGAAGGTCAGACCTGGATTTATGGAGAGCCTGGGGTCGGCAAGACTTTTATCTCACTTGACTGGGCTGCCTCTGTTGCAGCGCAGGGCAAGACGGTTATGTACTTCGTAGGAGAGGGAGTCAAAGGTTTCGGCAAGCGAGTTCTTGCTTGGCGCAGGGCTCATGACATGGCTGACCTCAAGACTTTCTATGTAATCCCACAGACGCCGATGCTTCTTGAGAAGCACAGCATTGAAGCGTTCAATGAACTCATCAAGAAGTATGAGCCGACGCTTGTGGTCATTGACACATTCGCAAGAGCGTCTGTCGGCGGGGACGAGAACAGCGCAAAGGATATGGGCAAAGCAATCTCTGTACT
>CAZDDA010000413.1:0-2788 GCA_964504085.1 uncultured Thermotogae bacterium
ACGACCTCTCGATCAACCGCTACAAGGAGATCGAGTACGAAGAGGTCGAATACGACCCGCCGAAGGTCATCCTCCAGCAGCTGCGCGACCTCGAAGACGAGATTCGCAAGGACCTCGACGAGTTGGAGGGGATGTTGGGATGACGGTCGAGACCGTTAGGCTTGGCGACGTAGCTGACTACATCCGCGGTATCACGTTCAAGCCAGCTGACGTCGTGCCAGCCCACTCTCCGGACTCGGTTGTCTGCATGACGACCAAGAACGTTCAGGCGACGCTGGATGAGTCCAAGCTCACAGCCGTCCCTCCGCGATTCGTCAAACGGGACGAGCAGTACCTCCAGTGCGGCGACATCCTGATCAGCAGCGCGAACAGCTGGAACCTTGTCGGCAAGGCCACGTTCGTGCCCAAGCTGTCGTATACAGCTACCGCGGGCGGCTTCATATCCATTCTGCGCGCTCAGGATGAGAAGGTGGATCCGCGCTATCTCTACAACTGGGTGTCCTCTGGCGCGACTCAGCATCGGGCTAGGCTCTGTGCGCGGCAGACGACGAACATCGCAAACCTTGATCGAGGCCGGTTTCTTGGGCTCAAGATCCCTCTCCCTCCCCTCCCCGAACAGCGGCGGATCGCCGCCATCCTCGACATAGCCGACGCTGTCCGCCGCAAGCGCCAGCAGACCCTCGACCTCGCCGACCAATTCCTCCGCTCCACCTTCCTCGACATGTTCGGCGACCCCGTCACAAATCCCAAACGCTGGCCGGTAGTCCGGCTTTCGGACCTCGTCGCGGGGCCGGTTCGCAACGGGCTTTCGCCTTCGAGGTCTGGCACACACGCGGGGGAGGTCCTGACGCTATCGGCGATAACAGGATCCCAGTTCGAACCAGAGGCAAGGAAGACGGCACTCTTCGATGTTGAGCCCCCTCCGGAGAAGATGGTTGACGGGCGGGACTTCCTGGTCTGCAGAGGAAATGGCAACATTGACTTGGTGGGCAAAGCGGCGTTTCCGCCAGAGTCGATGCCTGGAGTTCTTTTCCCCGACACAATGATTGGCTTCCGGCTTGACATGGACAGGGTAGCCAAGGCCTACCTGCAGATGGTGTGGAAGTCTGGCGCTGTGAGAGGCCAGATCGTCGCCAAGGCCAGAACAACGAGTGGGATCCACAAGGTGAACCAGCAGACCCTGAAGAGTACAACGTTTCCGCTCCCGCCGATTGGCGAGCAGCTGCGATTCGCCGAGTTGGCTGATCGGGTACGGGAACTCCAAGTGCTCATCAACACTGGTTTGGGTTCTGCTCTTCTCGGCTCGCTCACACAGCGCGCCTTCCGGGGAGACACATGACAATCGAAGGAGGAACGAATGAGCATTCAGGATGGTCTGATGATTGCGGCGGTTTTACTCTCTCCGTTGGTGGCGTTGTCCGTTGAGCGCTGGCGGCGGAAGGCGGACGCGCGTGCCGAACGAGAGCGAGAGATTCTCTTCGACCTGGTTCGCGCCCGCGCAGCAACTCGCAGTCCCGAGCAGATGCCGGAAAGCAAGGAAATGATGGAGCGAGCCTTGAATGCTATACCGGTGGTCTTCAGTCGATCCGCGAGGATCACAGGCGCATATCGCGCCTTCTACGACACGATGGGTGGCACCGCGAATCAAGACATCAAGACTCAGAAGCTTGTTGATCTCCTCGTCGCGATCTGCCGCGAGCTGGGATACAGGAAGGTCGAGGAATCGACTCTGAAGAACATCCTGCTCTTGGGGCGTGCATCGTGAGGCTCTGGGACTGAGGCCTTTGGCCTACAATGGAATGCATCTACTGCGGTCCGGATAGAAGATCAGCATCCGACGAGCATGTCATCCCGCGCGCGATCGGCGGCTCCTTCAGCAGGAATGACATCATCTGCGACGAGTGCAACTCCTACTTCGGTGCGGAAGTGGATCCCCACATCACGAACTGGCACCCGAGCCTCATTGCGCGGGACTGGTTCGATCTTGAGGGCTATGGCGGAACCATTCCCAGCTACGAAGTCGAGACGGAAGACGGGCGAGTACTGACAGTGCAGCGCAAGGGAGTGCTGAGGCCGAAGTGGCACGACGTAGTCAAGATGCAAGATGGCAAGAGCTTCTACTTCAGTGCCGGGACGCCGACATTGGATGACGCCCACAAGGCCATCGCTCACATCATCGACAAGCAGACCAAGCTTGCCGGGCGCCCTCCGAATGTCACCATCAACCGTGTTGAGGGGACCATCCGTCGCGACTGGCAGCCCTACGTGGCTGATGTCGTCTATGACTACAGCAAGCAGGGCAGAGCGATCGCGAAGATGGCGCTACACTATCTGGCTACTCAGCTGGAGCGAAGATTCCTGCTCACCCGCGACTTCGAGCCGATCATGCGCTTCGTTCGGTACGGTGAGCACGCTCACCATCCGCGGCTCTGCCAGCCAGCGATCCCTCTTGAGCTGGACGATGTCACTGAATGTACTCAGCATTCGCTGACCCTGAGATGTAGTCGCGAGCTGCGAAGCGCCGTCTGCGACGTTGCGTTGTTCGGGGTTCTCAGATACTCCGTTGTTCTCTCGTACTCCTACGAAGGACCCGACACGTTCCGGAGACTTGTCGAGAACCCGCTGGAGAAACGCTGGGAAGAAGGGCCTGCAGATGCCACTCCAATTCCAGCGTCGCTCATCCTGAACATCGATGAGGCTGAGCAAAGCGCCAGATACGATCGACTTGAGGAGTCCGTCCACTCGCTGGTTGACTTCGTCTGGTATGTACCTGGTTGCATGACTGTGG
>CAZDDA010000414.1:0-1227 GCA_964504085.1 uncultured Thermotogae bacterium
AGTAACTACGCTCCAGCTGATCGAGGCGGCGCTGGAGGCGTTCGAGGCGCCAGCGTATTGAGTGCCCCGCGACCTCCTGAAGGTCAGACAGGTAAGCGCTGCGGAACATCTGAAACGAATCCTGCCAGCGGGGATGATCTCGGTAGTGAGTGACCGTGTTTTCAGAGAGAGTGACGCTGTGCTCCGAGTCGAGCCAGGCCACCACCTCGCAGGGGCGCCAGTACTCTGCGAGTCTCTGACAGATAAGGGGTTTCAACTTTTCGGGAACCTTCCGGGAGCGGTCTGCTTTCCCGACTGATCCCGACTCTTTCGGCTTGGACTTGCTCATTAGTTCACACCCCCAAAGCAGACACCGGCAACGGTCCCGGAGTCCAGCTTGCTAGGTTTCTCTCGGCCTCCTGCCTGCGGCGCCTTACAAACCTCCGATAGAATCGCGTTAGGTTCTGTGCGGGCGTCCCGCTCTCTTCGTAGAGTTCCGGGAAGGCCGTACAGCACAACTCGACCGCATGAGACAGGCAGTATCCCCGGGCAAGGAATAGTCTTTCCTGTGCATCCCTCTCTCGCGCTTTCAGCGCCTCGATCCCCGCCCGGTTAGGTTCCCACAGCAGGACAGTGAGCCGGTGGCGGGTGAGATCATCCCAGGCACTACCGGCCAGGACTTTGCTGGTCATGGCCGCTCCCAGGGCTCGCGCGCAGGTTTCGTAGTTCGGTGGTCATGGTGATACCTCCCGGACAGTCATGCCCTCATTGCCTTCCCGTGCACCGTCTCCCAGGCCGTCGTCATCAGTTCGCTTTTCTGGTCCTTCAGTTCTTCAGGAATTATTGCCGCCTCGTAGAGGCGGAAGTCCCTCGCGTCTTGCTCGGTATTCGGATAGTGGTCTCGGACTCGCTCGGTGAGACTGTGTAGGACTTCTTCGGCAGTGGGCGGCAGGTCGGAACCTTCCGAAGTTTCGACCGTGCCGCCCCTCTTCAAGTCTTCGACTTGTTCTAGCTTCTCCGGTTTGACCGGAGGCGGTTTTAAGGTCGAACCGGAGGCGGTTTTCACGTTCGACCGGAGACGGCCACCTCCGGTTTCTTCGGAGCTGGCCTTATCCGGTGAAACCGGAGCCGGTCGGCCCCTCTGGAGGGTGCCGTACTCCTTGACGATATCACGCGCCCGCTGGGATCGGGCGGCGGCCCGGGTCCGTCGTGCAGCTCGGCCAGCCCGGCCGTCGGATCCGCCGGTTC
>CAZDDA010000414.1:1237-2770 GCA_964504085.1 uncultured Thermotogae bacterium
TCCGTCGTGCAGCTGTGATCATTAGGACCTCAGCTTCGTTCCAGGGCTGTGTACCTCTCTTGAACGTCCGGTAAAATTGCCCGTGACTGTCGCGGTCGTTCCGAGCCTCGAACAGGCCAAGGTTCAGCAAGGTCTTAATCGCCGTTGAGGCCGAGTTATAGCTCAGTCCGGTAGCCTCAACGATCTCCAAAACCGTGACTGTGCGGTGTTTCTTTAACTCTCCACACTTCGCAGTCAAGTACATGAAGACGCGGGTTTCTGAAGGCGTGAGGATCGGCAGGATGCCGCCTTCACCCCACCAGAGTTCGCCTGTATGCACCTTACCCCAGCTCATCGGCCTGTTCTCCCGGGCAGGGCCTTTCTGTCAACCCACGCCTTGAGATCGGCCAGGCGGATCAGGCGGGCCGAGCCAGGGCCGGAGGTGCTGAAGCTCGCAATTTCCCCGGCGTCAGTGAGCCTGCGCAGCGTGGCGGGGGAGATACCTAGAAGCCGGGCAGCCTCGCGCGGTCGGACGGCTATCGGGGCAAGCTCGACCGCTTCGGTCTCGCTCACTTCTGGTCAGCCCCCACTAAGTGCCGATCGCGGAATTCCGCTAAATCTTCTACCCGAAATCCGAGCACTGAGCGCGGGGACGATCCAAAGCGAACGGTTCTTATCTTGCCCTCACCCACCCATTTCCTAAGTGTGGACTCGCCAACGCCAAGTGACTGTGCGGCATCGGGAAGGCGAAGGACTAGGGGGGCGGTTGAATCGTGACGGCTTCGCACCACAAAACCTCCTTCAACTAGCACCAGAAAGCGGCTGGTGATATTCGATGCAGAACAAGATCGGAGATTTGTGGGGGGGTGTGGCCTCGACTTAGGGGCACCCTTGGGTTTACCTCAGCAGATTCAGATACTCCCTCTCCTCAACGAGCTTTCGGGCAATACCGAGCAGCTTTTTACATTTCCTTGAATTGCCGAACCTGGATATCTGAACCTTGCTGACATTGGTCGCAGGTGGACACATACGAAGAGAAATCTCGTCACCGGTGGGTTCTCTTCCCTTCTCCCCCTTTAGTTCGAGATAGGTTTCATAGACCTCAAGGGCATCCTCAATTGTTGCTTCACGATATGTCGTTCTATCTCTTTTCGGATAATCTCTGGGGGGCTCTCGGACTGGCGCTGTTGTTCTGTATAAATCCAAATCAGATTTCACGAACGGGAGCACATTCGAGGGTGTCTCCCAAAGCGATAAGCTATAAACCATGCGGTCCCGCTCAGCGTCTTCGTACGTTCTATTATCGACGTATAGAGTACAGTCTCCAATCTCATCCAAGAATGCCTGTAACGCTTTGTCTCGATCTTTTTCGGGGACATACTGAAGAATCGTTCTAATGGGATTAAAGGCTGAGGGGCTATATGGCTGGAGTGATACCACATGATCTATCCAGCTCCTTGTCCCCATTCCAAATTTCTCATCTAGCTCAACATCAATGGCAAGCCTCTTCAACTTATCTGGTTCTACCTGTTGTCGCTCCACCAGTTCCTTGTC
>CAZDDA010000415.1:0-2765 GCA_964504085.1 uncultured Thermotogae bacterium
ACCGCCTGCAATATATGATCCAAAAAACTGTACTCCAAATTATGCCGGACTGCCTGCCATCCTTGGTTAAATGATTGGAAAAGCCATCCTGTTACAGCGAAGAGATGTTCGATGTGTCTTGCAGCTGTTGCACTGACGTAGCGGCGACGCAATATGTATTCGATAAGTTCTCGGACAGCAACAAAGTTGTTCAGCGTTTCCGGAGAATCCGAACTGTATTCGTACCGAGTGAACAACTCGCCCCCCGACGCATAGCCTTGCATGTTCAGGTTGCCACTCCCCACTAATAGTCGACCCTGCTCTGGATTGGTTAACAGAATCAGTTTCGCATGGGCAGTGCATGGTGCATATATGCCTTCTGCAACGTAGCGCTGATTTAGGTGGCGGGGCCATATTGTTTGCGCATAGCTGGCGCAGGCTTCAAGATAGCGTTGACCGTCAGCGAGGATGATCTTATTACGACATCTTGCCGCAAACTGCCCCCATAATGCTTGCTCGAAGAAAATAGCGTCTAGGCCATAGGTTAAGATCAAAGCATGGTCCCAGGGGCCTTGGAGTTGGTGTGGTAGTTCGAGTCTGCTCATGCAAGATCCCCTTGTGCTAGAAGGCGGTAGCCATCGGGTGTCAAAGGATGATTTGGCAGATAGAGGTCGCCACACAAGCCCAACTCATGCACAGTCCGGCTCAGCGCATCGAAGCGTGAATCCATGAAACTCAAGCGATTCCATAGCCTGTAGAAGCGGATCTGATCCCCTTCTCGCACGAAACGAAAAGTGTTATCGGGGAGTTTCCCAGTTGCCACAAACTGGTGTTGTAACATAATATAGTCTGCGTAGAGCCAACGGGCGATCTCTCCAATGGTTATCTGTGGTTTATTCTGCAGCATCCGTCGCACGCTCTTGATGAAGCCATCCACACTGAGCCTGCCTTCGGCCCCCATGCGAGAGATCTCCCACTCTGGCTTGAGGCAGAGTGCTGGTTCGTCGAACCGCAGCAGAATCAACGCCAAGATCGTTAGCATGCCAGCGACCATCACCTCAGGATCCTCCGGATTGTTGACTGCCAAGTCATGTAGTCTGTGTTCATGTATCGGGGAATCAATCGTACACGAAGCGTCAAAAGCGGTCTCCTCAGCACCAACGACTCTTTTCAGCCATCGCAGAAGATCATTGAAATCGGAGGCAGTTCCTATACCGCCGTGGGACGCATTTAGCCGCACGGCGAGGTGATCGAAATCCAGAGCCGTATCGAGATGGTCCCAGAAGCTGGAGAGCGGCACAGACTGGACATCGCCGGCTTGAAGCAGTCCCCAATCGCATAGGTAACACCACATGGCATTGAGGGCGAATGCGTAGTATTCTCGTGCCTGATAAAGTCGCCATTTCCGATGGGTGTTCCTTACCACCTCCTGAGGTTCATATGCAGCTCCATGATACGTGTGCCCAAAGTATAGCAATTGCCGAAAGCCTTCTTCATTCACCGGGTGGCCATTGGTCTGATGAGCGATATCAAGGAGCAAGCGAAGAGTCGCACGGCGGGCTTCGGATTCGACCTGAGGCCCTCCGTGAAGGAAGGCCTCAAGAAGAAGGGAACGGTCAGGAGTATCTGGCAACTGCAATTGGCACAAACATGCCTGCCCGATGTATTCATGGACCACATCAATAGGAACTTCGCAGTTGTCAACGTCGAAGTAATCACGATAGTATGTAGTGTTTTTCACAGCTTCGCAGAAGGCTGTGGCGACCTCTTTGCCGAACTCGCTAGGAACGTCAATAGGATAGGGAAAGCCAGGTCCGCCCGGATAGATAAGGCCCAGTTGGATGATCACTGAGCGATAGTAGAGACCGTAGCCCCCCAGGTCGCTCCTAATGTAGTTGAACGCGGTGTTGTACGTATCGCGTCTCTCCCTCGCCAAAGGGGCAGTCTTCTGACCTCCGACAATGCTGTCCATTCCTCCATGTTCCTTATGCTCACAGAGGTAGGCGCCTAAGGAAAAGATAAACTCCCGAGGCCGATAAAACTGCATCCAAGCTTTGTGGCTACGGAGTCTGCGACGTTTCCAAAACTCATGGAGAAGGAAGGTGTAGAAGCTGTGGTAGCGAGGATGCGGTGTCAGCACGTTGATCCCAGGCGACAATGCAGCTAGAATCTGGTCTGCTGACACGCTGCCCAGGCCTAGGTGATCTCGCCCCCTCTTTGGGGGATACATTTGTTCGATCCACTGGGGTTTGATGCCTTCAGTCATGACTGCGCGTTCTCAAGTAGTCAGCAGAACAGAGCGATACTCACTCTAGGCTTGTCAGTCAATCTTGTCAACCTCCCACTTCGAGCAAGCTCGTCGTCAGCAGGAGGGACTTTGCCAGTGGCCTGCGTCGGTCTTCATGTTCTGCTAATATCTGCTCCAGCGCCAAGGCCCACTCTACATTGTGTGCATCCCAGGATTCTTGAAGCTCTTCATCAAGCCTCCCGAGCATCGTAGCTATGGTCCTTAAGGTCCTGAGAGCACCCCGCAGGGCGCCAATATAGGTTTCATCAGACACAGATTCGCTGACCTTACCTAATTGCTGATTGCTCTGGCAGTGTTGAAAGCTTGGATAGTGAAATAGGGCGAAGTAGAGCAGGAAAACCATCATACCACACAATATCTGTAGCAGGCAGCTTGCGCCGCCTTATGCACATGTAACCGTCCTGTTTAACCTATTCGCTATTTTTCATACCAAGCTATGGCCCAGCAAGTCTCACCGTCTTCCCTGTAGTTAAACGTG
>CAZDDA010000416.1:0-2762 GCA_964504085.1 uncultured Thermotogae bacterium
AGCAGACAGGCTCCAGGCCGTAGCTGCTCAGGATGTCAGCGAGCGAAGTATCTTTCTGGCCGAACCGTACCATGTATCTGTACACTTCCAGAACATCTTCATATTTGAGAGTATCGAGCGAGGCCAACCTGGCGGGTATCCTGCTCAGGCACAGGTACTTCCCGTCAGGGTAACCACCGTCCAGGTCGCCGCGCAGAATGTCATATATCTTCTTCATCGCGTATCCGTCTCTCGCGGTGAAGAACAGCGTGTCGATGCCGTTCTCTCTCGCCCTCTCGGCTACGCAATGGATGAAAACGGCCAGGGCAGGCCCAAGGACCTCGGAGCCTATTCGATAGAGATCTCCTGACTCGCTGTCGGCGGTGCCGACGAGAGCGTTCACGTAGGCCATCCTGTTCCGGGCCCTGGCGAGCGCAGCTAGGCGTCTTCTGCGTCGGCGCTCACTCCCGCTGTTGAGCCAGAGGGTCTGGATGCCGAGTCCTGACGGCACAACTCTGTCGAGGTTGAAGTCGTCGCCGATGTGGACAATCTTGCCCTTCTCGTGCTCGAGGATGTACCTGTAGAGCGCACCGGTGCCTTTGCTTCTGCCCAGGGTCGATGATACGTATAGTATCTCGATATACTTCAAGAGACCTTGGTGTTCAAGCAGGTCTACCATCTGTTCGTCCGACAGATAAGTATCCGATGTGCCCACTATGCGCACGCCTCGTGATCGAAGGCGCTCTAGAAGCTCAACCGAGCCGGGCATGGGTTCGGTCGCCGTCTTCTCCACCTGTAACTCATAGTCGACGATGTCTCTCCAAACCAGCAGGTCGTCGGCCTTCACCCCCGCCAGCGTTGCCTCGACAACGTCGCGAAGGAAGCAGACACCATCCTTGCCGTTCGACACAGCTTCGCGCTGGAGGGCGCGCTCAGCCCTGTCTCTCTCTCGGAGCAGTTCATCAGCACTGATGGATCTCCCGTGGTCCAACAGCAGTCTGGAGATATAGTGCGCCACGATTGCCTTGGTCGTCTCGGGAGGGTCGACCCTCCGGCGGAGCAGCGTATCGAACACGTCGAACGAGCAGACATCATAGTCGTTGTGAGTGTTGAGCCAATCTCCTATCTCCTCGATGGTGTCGAAGCCACCTGCGAGCAGGCTGTGCAGCCCCGGCAGCCATCTTTGCAGCAGGCCGTGAAAGCGGGCCCCTCCGCTTGACTTCACTTCGAGGCCTCCACATTGAGAGACATATTCATATCACCGATCTTGACCAGGGAGATGTCGAAGGGCGGAGCGAACGCAAGCCTCGTCCGGTCGAATCTGTCCACGTTGGTAAACCCCACCGACTCTAGCAACTGCTGGAGCGTGACGAAGGAGTATCCGTTGTAGTGGAAGTCGTATTTGTTCGTCTGGCCGCCGTAGGCGAGGTAGCATGCTCTGTCAACGAGGTACCTCCCCTCCTCCGTACCATAGAAGGGAAGGTTGTCCAGATACACCCTCGAAAGGACCTCGAGATCTGGAACGCACAGGTACAGCTTGCCGCCCGGTTTGAGCACCCTGTGCCAGTCGGCCAGGACCTTCTTCGCCCGCTCTCTCGGAATGTGCTCCAGGACGTGGGAGCTGTAGATCGTGTTCACCGAGTTGGCCCGCAGCTTGATGGGCTCGATTGTCGCGACTATGTCACACAGCGCAAGCGGATTCGCATCGATGTTGCAGAAGCCGTTGATCCTTGTGGTCCCCGACCCCAGGTGCAGTCCTTCGAATTGCCTGTTGCCCAGTTTGAGGAGGTATGTGTGATAGGCTAGGCTTCGGACAGCCCTGAGGAGCAAGTCAGGCGACCTTGTCACGATTCTGCGCAGCACCATATCGTCGTTCCTTCTTCTCCCCGTGCCAGGTTCTGTGCAATAACCTGTGTAGCCTGTCGGCCATCGCGCCGATTGACCTCAAGCTCGCTTCCTCGCGGTGAGTTGCCTGACCCTGCCTAGCTCATCCTGTCTCAGCATCCTGTTGAGCTTGTCGACGAAGACCGATGTCACACCCTTGTCTGTTATTGGGTGTTGCTCATGAGGGTCCTTCTCGAGATCGAATACCCATTCGACGCCGTCGTCCTTTGAGTAGATCAGCTTGTACCTGCCGACGACGAGAGCCTTCTTCTCGTAACCGAAAGCCGGCGCTTCGCTGAGCACCGGCCTATCCCCGGCGCTGTCAAGCAAGCTGCGACCATCGAACCTGATGCAGTGTTTGACTCCCATCAGGTCGAGCACTGTCGGAGCGATGTCCACCGAGCTTACATGGCGGAAGGACTCCGAATGGGGAAGCGGCGCGGACATCAGAATCGGCACTTCGATGACCTCGTTGAAGACGCTGTGGCCGTGACAGGTTCCATGCCGTCCGCGCTTGTCATAGAAGCTGGCCGCGGAGAGCTCTGCGTGTTCCCAGAACTCGTCGCCGTGGTCTGCGGTCACAACCAGTATGGTTGAATCCGCTAGTCCCATGGTCTCCAGCCGGGTCCAGAAACACTCGATGGCACTATCCACATATCTCAGTGCGTTGTCATAGAGCAGTCTTCGGGTCTCGCGAAACCTCGCAAGTCCTTCTGGGTCGCTCTTCTGCGTTGTGGGTGTGGCGTAGGCGTAGTTCCCGTATTCGTGTGGGTTGTCGACTGTGCCGAAGTAGTGCAGGAAACCCTCGGGTGGATTGACTGGGACGTGGAGATCCCCCAGATGAATGTACGCGAAGAAACTAGAGTCCTTCGCTTCGCATATCCAGTCAGCGGCGTCAT
>CAZDDA010000417.1:0-2762 GCA_964504085.1 uncultured Thermotogae bacterium
TAGGTCCACATGGCCCTCAACCATGCGCGTCTGCCAATTCCGCCACCTCGGCTACGCGCTGATGTTAGCGAACCAAAGGAAGCCTGTCAATGAGCAAATGACAGTTCTTCTTGAAGAATGTATACGGAGGGAAAACCGGCGCAAACCGTCCCTGCACTTGTCATTCGGAACGAATCGTCCTATGATGGAGAAAATGTGAGATGTGGGAGGTATGTAGCAGAGGAACAGCCAGAGAGGTGGAGGTGCTCGAATGAACGTAAGTCCGCGTGCGGTAAGAACTCTTATAAGCGTAGTAGTTGGTGTTTCAATTGCAGTAGCAGGTCTCCTCGTATTCGCCGAATCTGTCACGTACAGTGGGGTGACCTTTCCCGATGGCGACCGCTCCTTCGCTGACCGCGTAGTGGCCTACTGCGCAGCCAGCTGTGTTAGGGGGGCGTTTGGCAATCCCGAGGCCGCACTCGGCCCCCCTGATTGCGGCGGAATAGGATGCACAGGATGCTATGGGTGCGATCCGTGTGCCGTAGCACTGGGCTATCGAGTGAGCACGATCGACGATCGTGGTTATCTGATCCTGGAGTTCGTAGACAACCGTCTCACCGACGTTCCGGGCAATGACCTGTTTGTATACGTTACAAACGGTAGGCCAGGGCTGGTGGAAATCAGCTCCGACGGAACCCACTTCGTGCACGTCGGGGAAGCCCGTGACTATCCTAGTGCCATCGATATATCGTCGTTTGTCAGTAGTGGAGAGGAATTTCGCTTCGTCCGTATCACCGATGTGCCAGCGGACGAAGATCGCTCCACATGTGCTGGGACCAGCATCGACTCAGTCGGAGCAATGGGACCGGTGGTGGCGGTCGAACAGGGTGTCTCCTTTGGCGTACTTGAGGTTCTGCCGCTTGGAGAGCTGGCAATCGCGGCCCAACGACCGGCAGAGAACATCCTGTTTGTCCTCGATACCTCGACAAGCATGGACGAATCCTTCGAAGATGCCACCAAGCTCGATGTCGCTAAACGGATCCTTCTGGAACTCGTCGATACCATTCCTAACGGAATACAAGTCGGATTCAGAAGCTTCGGAGGATGCGGAAGAAGCAAGCTCCTTGTACCGATTGGGCCGCTCAACCGCACCGAGATGAAGACTCAGATCCAAGGTCTCCAGAGCGGCGGAGCGACCCCCCTTGCCTTCGTGCTTGAGAAAGCCCGGGAAGATTTCGCGGGCGTGTCGGACTCCAAAGTGCTGGTTCTCGTCAGTGACGGAATGGAGACGTGCGAGGGAGATCCTATTGCCGCTGCTCGGTCTCTGGTCGCCGCTGGCTACGACTTGCAGGTGCAAGTCGTCGGCTATGATGTCGCGCAATACCAGGCAGCCAGGGAGCAGCTGAAGGAGATCGCTGAAGTATCGGGTGGAAAGTATTTCGATGCCAGCGACAGCGACCAGTTGCGCCGCGCACTGCAAATTGCAGGGCCCGTGCGATACACCGTGTACAACGAGCAGGGTGAGAGCGTCTTTGTCGGCGTGCTCGGCGAGCCCGGCCCGCGCCTTCCCGCAGGGCTCTACGACGTGATTATCGAAACCATACCTCCACTCGAGCTAATGGGAGTATCCATTCAGGCGGAGCAAAAGACCACCATTACTCTTAGACGGTCCGACGGGAGCATTATTCCGGAGGTGCAGTAGGAGGCTGTCTGAATAGACAAGATTCCCGTTCGGCCGACGCTTATTGAAGGAATGGGATTAACCTGCCTTCGCATCAAGAGACTGTGTACGGCTGGCCTGTAAGGGCACCTGAGTGAGATTGGGGATTCCTCTGGCTCGGGCAATCATAGGACTGGCTGTATTGCGATACACACTTTGACACTCGCGGTGCAGATATGCTTCTTCAATACAGATGGCTGGCTTACGCTCCGCTCGAGGGAAACCAATTCTTGCCAGACGACGGGCTAATCATAGGGCGTTTGGTAAGACGCTTTCAATAACCGAGGCCAGTTCTCCTTTGACACCGAGCAAACGCTCCCCCAGGCCAGCACGATCGATTGTCGTGATCTCCAACAGGGGATCTTCATCGATCCGCTCGAGGTAGCAATCGATTTGCTGGATGACAGACGTGATTTGGTCTAAGCCCGCGTCGCGTTCGGAGACCTCGAACAACTCGATGCTGCGCTGCAGGTTCTCAATCGCCTGTCCTATTAGATTTAGCAAGTCAAGCATGCTCTCTTCTTCTCTCAACCTATTTCACCTGTGTCCCGATTATGCCTAGCATGACCATCATTCAGTACTCTCTTCGTAAGGGCCGACAAGTTGCTGCTTCATTGCCTGGAGGATTTGTTCCCTCATCCTTGAGATTTGGCGCTGCGAAATGCCAAGCTCTTTCCCAATCTCTGCTTGACTCTTCCCTTGGTAGAAGAGTCCCCTGATCACCTGCTGTTGAATCTCCGCGAGCTGCTCAATTGCGATGAGAATCCGCATTCGCAATTCGGACGACACCCCCCCCTCATCACGGGGACTGAGATGTTCCATGTCAACAGGCGGAGGATTGGGGTCAGTACTACGTCGTTCCTGGTCGATCGAAACGTAGGTCATCACTTCGCGTCCCCGAAGAAGCTCAACAAGCTGCGATTCGCTGATGTCAAGCCGCGCAGCAAGTTCAGCGATTGTGGGAGGACGTCCCTCGTCCTGGAAGAAGTTTTCCTCCGCCTCCTTTACCTTTCGATTCGTCACCTGAACCCACTGTGGAATTCGCACCATGGCGTGTTTGTCG
>CAZDDA010000418.1:0-2758 GCA_964504085.1 uncultured Thermotogae bacterium
CGGCTTCCATCAAGTCGATCGTTGCCTTGATGCAATCGGGCATGTACATCATCGGTAGCACTGTATCTTCACGCACAAAACAGGTGTAACGCTTCTGTTTGATCGCCGCATAAAAGATCTCCACCGCATAATCGGTGGTCCCGCCCCCGGGAAGGGTCTCACTGGAGATAATGCCGGGGTAGCGGAGGCCTCGCACATCCAAGCCGTAGCGCCGAACGTAGTAATCACCAAGGAGTTCACCGGCCACCTTGGTGACACCATACATCGTGGTAGGGCGAAGGATTGCCTCTTGTGGTGCGTTTTCGCGAGGTGTATCCGGACCGAAAACGGCAATCGAGCTAGGGATGAAAACTCTCTTCAGTTCCCGTTGCCTTGCCAGTTCAAGAACATTGTATGAACCAGCGATGTTCGTCTCCCAGGCAAGTTGCGGGTTCTCCTCTCCCACGGCGGACAGGATCGCTGCCATATGGTAGATCGTATCGATCTTGTAGTGGTCTACTGCCTCTGCAATCCGCTCTTTGTCTCGCACATCAATGTTGACGAGTGGTCCGGAATCGCGAAGCGCCGGTGCGGGCTTGGTTTGATGATCGGCGGCAATGACACTATCATTTCCGTAGCGCGAGCGCAGTGCCATCGTCAACTCCGACCCAATCTGCCCGACTGCTCCTGTGACGAGAATCCTCTTCACTACTTGTGCCACCAGAACCCCCTATGCCACTGAAGTCGAAATGAACTAGGCGAGAACACTCGCCTAGTTTAATCATTGTAGCCAAAGCAGAGTGTCTATCGCAAATTCCCCTTGGAGACGGAGTTTGACGAGTGAGGGCAAGTCTGGTATCGTAGGCAACCGAGGTGATGTGTATGAGCCCTGACAGGCATCCAACGGCATACTTGGGGGAAGAGTACCAACGCTTGGTCCGGGAGGATCTGACCTGGGAGCCCAAGGAGCTTCAAAGTAGCAGTGGACCAAGTTGCACTATCGACGGCAAAGACGTGATCATGCTCGCTGCCAACAACTATCTCAACCTGTCCACCCATCCCAAGCTTGTCGACGCCATGATCGAGGCGACCAAAACGTACGGGGCGGGTGCCGGGAGTGACCGATCGATCGCTGGCGACATGACGCTGCATGAGGAATTGGACCGCCGCCTTGCTCAGTTTAAACGGGCTCCCGCCTCCCTGACCTACCAGACCGGGTTCATGGTGAATGAAGGGCTCATTTCTCAACTGGCCGGCCGGGGAGATCTGCTCATCTCCGACGAGCTCAATCACGGCTCGATCATCGACGGCGTGCGTCTCACCCATGCCGACCGGGGCATCTACAAACACAAGGACATGGATGACTTGGCGCGGGTCATGAAAGAGGCCGAAGCGCACGATCCCCCTTACACCCACATATGGATCCTCACAGATGGGGTATTCAGCATGGACGGGGATCTTGCTCCGCTACCCGAAATCGTGAAGATCGCGCAGGAGCACGGGGCAGGGGTGTACGTAGATGATGCACACGGCGAAGGCGTGCTCGGGGAAGGCGGACGGGGAATCGTGAGTCACTTTGGATTGACCCACAAGCAGGTCCACGCAGAGATGGGGACCTTCTCCAAGGCCTTCGGGGTCGTCGGAGGACACGTCTCCGGAGGCAAGGAGCTGCGGAGCTTCGCGTTAAACAAATCAAGGACCTGGCTTCTGAGTGGGGCCGTGCCACCGGGAGTCGCCGCAGCGTGCATCGCGGCAATCGATGTGCTTGAAACCGAACCACAGTGGTTGGAAAACCTGTGGTCCAACCGAGAGTACTTCCTCAAAGCGGCTCAGGATCTCGGGTTTGATACCGGCAACAGCGAGACTCCGATTGTACCGATCATGTGTGGGGAAAGCAGAACGGCAAAGGAACTTGCTCATTTCGTTTGGGAACAGGGAATCTACGTCTTACCCATTGTCTTTCCGATGGTGGCGCGAGACAAGGCGCGCATTCGAGTGCAATTGTCCTCCAAGCACACCAAAGACCAGTTGGATCAAGCCATCGAAGCGTTCAAGAAGGGTGGAGAGAAACTCCGGCTCATCTAGTCTCATCAACGAGGTGACACAACATGAAAGAAGCCATCAAAACGAACGAAGCCCCGGCAGCAGTGGGTCCTTATTCGCAAGGAATTCGGGTAGGTCCGTTCGCCTTCTCATCGGGGCAGATTCCGGCCACTCCTTCCGGTGAACTGGTCACGGATGATATCGCCGAAGCGACGCGGCAGAGTCTGGAGAACGTTCGCGCCGTACTTCAGGCGGCCGGTGCCAAGATGACCGACGTCATCAAGGTCACAATCTTCCTCACCAACATGGGCGACTTTGCCACAGTAAACTCGATCTATGAGAAGTTCTTCCCCGCCCCATCCCCAGCCCGCTCCTGTGTCCAAGTGGCGGCCTTGCCCAAAGGTGTGCCGATTGAGATCGAGGCGATTGCGTATACCACATAAACTCGCAGGTTGGACGGATCCACCTTGGACAAGATCCTTCCGAACCTCATAAACATCGAAGCACAAGCGAGTGACGCAAGCCGAGACCCGAAAAGGGGTGTGAAACAGCTTTCTGTGCGGTCAAATCGCCGAATAGCCCAAGAGCGAGCCGTCTTGTATCTGTGTTCCTCGTGAGAATCTAGTGGGCAAGGCGTTTCCGCCAGAGAGCATACAGCCGGTCCAGAGCTGTCGCGTAGCGTGCATCGAGGACAACGGGGTCGGTTGATTCGGGTTCGTTGTGCATCGTGACGTAG
>CAZDDA010000419.1:0-2755 GCA_964504085.1 uncultured Thermotogae bacterium
AGACAAACTCGTCGCTCTCGTGAATTCGGTTCTCAAATCCGCCGAACGCTGCGGAGGTATTACGCATCGCCTGCTCGGCTTCGCGAAACACATGGAAGTGCAGTGGGGCAGCATCGATCTGGACGAGTTGATAAAGGATGTGTTGAGTTTCCTCGAGAAAGAAGCTTCCTACCGGAGCATCAAGATCAACTTCAACTATCCGGACGAGCCACCCACAATCGTGAGCGATCGTGCACAATTGCAGCAGGTGTTCTTGAACATCATCAACAACGCGTTCGCTGCAATGGAGGATGGCGGCCATCTCGATATTGGCATTGAGGCGATTGGCGAGGAGGTAGTGGCTGTCAGCATTTCAGACGACGGAACGGGCATCTCGGAAGAAGACATGACCCACATCTTCGACCCGTTCTTTACAACCAAGAAGGACACTGGTACCGGACTGGGACTGTCGATAACGTACGGGATCGTACAAAAACTGGGCGGTCAGGTAACCGTGAAGAGCAAGGTAGGTGAAGGCACTTGCTTCACCGTCACCCTGCCTAGAAACAAGCCGTCTGCCTAGGAGCCACGTTATGGAAAGTCTACGTGTGTTGATTGTGGATGACGAAGACGAGTTGGTCAGCGCTCTCGAGGAGCGTTTGAATCTCAGAGGGTTCCAGGCCAAGGGTGTTACAACAGGCGCGGAGGCGCTGACATACATCGACTCCACACCTTGCGATGTTGTGTTGCTCGATGTGAAGATGCCGGAGATCGGCGGGCTGGAAGTCATCAAGAGAATCAAGGAGAAACACCCGAAGCTACAGGTAATATTACTCACCGGTCACGGCTCGGCTCAGGATGTGGCGAAAGGCATGGAGCTCGGAGCATACGATTATCTGATGAAACCGGTGGATATCGACGTACTGGTTCGCACGCTTTTGTCTGCCACCGACGAATTGAATTAGCTGTTTGTGTGCAGCAAGCGAGTTGAACCACCAGAGTAGGAGGCGGTAACGATGTCCGAATGCTATGTCCTACTAGTAGATGATGAGGAGGATTTCGTCAGCGTCCTCGCCGAACGTCTCGAAGCACGCGGTCTCAGGGCAGACACTGCAGGAGATGGTGAAACCGCTGTAGCGAAGGCGGGTGAGAGACACTACGACGCAATATTGCTGGACATGGCCATGCCCGGCATGAATGGTATCGAGACGCTCAACGCACTACTTGCGATCAACCCAGACCTTCAGGTCATTCTGTTGACCGGCCAGGCGACACTGAGGCAAGGTGTTGAGGCGATGAAGTTGGGTGCACTCGACCTCCTGGAAAAACCGGTCGAGATAGAAACTCTCCTACAGACGATCGAGGATGCGGCACTGAAGCGTTCAAAGCTGGACGACAAGCGCATTGCAGACAAAGTGTCCGACATCTTGCGCAAGAAGGGGTGGTGAGAGCAATGAGTTCTGACGTGCGACCCGATGCGCCGGAGATGAGGCGGGTTGGAGAGATAATGATCCCGATCGATCAGTACCCCTCCGTGCGGGATAATACCACGCTACGGGATGCGATTGAGGTCATCGAGAAAGCTCAACTAGAAGTTGCGCTCAGGAAATCGTTGCCCCGGGCCTTGCTGGTGTATGATGAGCTCGGCGTTTATGTGGGCTATGTCAGACGCAGAGATATTATGCGGGGGTTGGAGCCGCAGTCGTTGATAGCCAAACCACTCGAGTATCGAAAAAAGCTATTCGACGTCGCTTTGGATCCGAATCTATCTGAGCTGTCGTGGGATCACGTTGTCAGGGGAATCCGAGAACAAGGGAATCGACCCGTGAGCGACATCATGCGGCCCATTGAAGCGCTACTGAATTCAGACGACCACGTAATCAAGGCAGTGTACGAGATGGTATCGATGGATTTGACGCTGATACCGGTACTTCAGGACGGTCAGGCGGTGGGCATCGTCCGGTCTGTGGACGTGTTCCATGAACTCGCGCTCCTGCTACGTTGAGTGCTCTCGCAGCGTGACATCCCGCACGACACTATTCCCCAATGATCTTCGAGGAATCATTTCCCGATGAGCACAGATAAACAGTCCGGCACCGGCACGGCGGCCGGTGGTGTCCGCACGGTTGCCAGCGTGGCAGCCTCGAAGGCGGGGCGTTCGGTATCCAAGAAGGGTGTCGAAAAACCCGATTGGAAGAGGCTGTGTTTCATACTGCTCGGGTTAGGTCTTTTCGCGTTGGTCTATTTCGCACCCACTCCCGATCCGGCTATCGATCCACAGGGACAGTCGTTCCCTCTTACAAGAGAAGGCAAAGCAGCAATTGCCCTCTTCTTTCTCGCTGCGACATGGTGGGTAACCGAAATCATTCCAATCGGCGTTACGAGCATCACGATAGGCGTAGTTCAGGGTCTATTCTTGATACGGCCGGCTAAGGCAGCCTTTACCGACTTCATGGATCCGTCGGTCTGGTTCATCTTTGGCTCGCTTCTCTTCGGAATGGTTTTCACCAAGACCGGAATCACTCGGCGGGCTGCCTACAAGATGCTTTCGCTCGTGGGTGAGCGAACCAGCATGATCTATCTTGGCTGCTTCGTGATGACTGCATCACGCACGCTCATCATGGCGCACACGGCTGTGGCGGCAACAGTCTTCCCGCTGTTCTTGGCAATCTATGCTCTTTATACAGAGGAAAGCACACCGACCAACTTCGGTAAGGGCCTGTTCATGGGGATGGCATTCGTGGCCGGTGCCGGGAGTATCATCACACTGCTTGGC
>CAZDDA010000420.1:0-2749 GCA_964504085.1 uncultured Thermotogae bacterium
GTTTTGGTCTGAATCTTTCCACCTTGATTTCAGGTGGTCTTCCCATTGTACCTCCTCATATATTCTGTCCCCCTCCTCTTAATACAGTGTGGGCGAGCCCTGTATCTGGCCGGGAGAGGAGGCCCAGCCGCCGGCGGGCTCGCCCTACTGGATTATTAGGGGCGCGGCTACAATGGCGAACCCTATTCGCCATAAAGATTAGCACCACGATTAAGAAAGACGCGCCCCTTTGTTTTGGAGCTCGAATCTCCGCCCATTGCCCTCTCCTTATTCTATTATGTCTAAGCCTTTCTCTTTGCGCTCGGCCTCCACCACCTCATCTCCGCCGCCACTCTCATTTTTGCTGCCTACAAACTGGAAGTTCTCGACTGTAACCTTGAGCTTGTTTCGTTTCGCCCCTGTCTGTTTGTCGTCCCATGTCTGGTACGTGAGGCGACCGCGGACATAGATGGGATTCCCTTTTCTCAGGTATGTACCGATGGCGTCAGCCCGACCCTTCCATGCCACGCAGTCCACGTACGTAACCTCTGTCGTGCCGTCCTTCTTCTTGAACGTGCTATTGACAGCGACCGTGAAGGAGCACACCGCTATGCCGTTGGACGTGTACTTCAGGTCGGGGTCTCTCGTCAAGTTGCCAGCAACAATTACCAAGTTCTCGCTCATCATAACTCTACTCCTTCTCCTTAGTCGAATGATTTAAGTTCATCTCCGGGGAAAGCCTCTATCTTCTCCCCCTCTTTTATTGGGCTCTCGTCTGGTTCTGCCGGTGGCACAGCGGCCTTCTCTTTTCTCTTCTTGTCAGCCTGAGCCTTCAGAGCGCTCTTCGCGTCGGCCATGCTATCATCACCCGGCTCGACAACATCAACGTCTATCGGCACGGCATCGTCAAAGGAGGTCGTCACCTCGTTGTCCCTCCTGATAGCAGCCTCAACCTCTGCCGTCTTCGGCACACGCTTCGATAGTTTAATGAGCGGGGTTTTGCGCCCCATTTCAATAGGACTGTCAATCCATACGCAGGTGCCTTTTTTGCCGCCCTTCACCCACCGCTTGTAGTCTTTGGAGTATTTGTCACGGTGCTCGTTGACCTCATCCTGCAACATGAACTCGGGGATTATCTCGCCGCCTTCCAGCACCACCTGAGCATAGAAAGCGACGACCGCCCCCCTGTTTTTCATGTTTGGCTTAATGTAGCTCGCCTGCGGGTTAAGCAGGTTAATGTCGTAGTCGTCGTTCTCATGGATAACCTGCGTGTCTACCTTCTTCACGGCCGGGTGTCGCATCATCAGCTCGACCAAGCCCTGCCACATCAACTGCTCCTGCGCCTTTGGGCCGTATTTTATTATACAACACTTGCCATCACCGGGAACCAGCCCGAGCGCAAAGAGGTGCGCCGTCGCCACGTACAGGGTTTCTGGCACAGCCTCGAGGAGTTCTTGGTGCTCATTGATATACATGATTAGCTTCGGGATAGCGACGGCCGGGTCTAACGCCCCCTTCGGTATCAGCGCCAACAACTTGTCACTCTTCTCTTTGAGTAGTTCGACTACCGGATACTTCTTTCCCACTTTATTTTCCCTCCTTAAATATATCCTTTAGCGTCATATCCTTGCCCTCGAGACCGAGCAGCTTAGTTAGTTTTTTTACAGACGGCTTGCTCAGTCGGCGATAGCCCTTCTTGAGTACCTTCATGTGTTCCTTTTCGATTTTCTCCACCTGCTCCTTTGTCATGCAGAACTGCGCCGCCTTCCATAGCTCCTTGTGGTCAACCCCAACGGAGTCGCTAACCTCACTCCATTTAACCGCGCCCCAATCTGTCTCGATACCAGACCTGTCGCCAATCTTCTCTCTGATTTCATTCTCCATAACAGAAGCGATGTCCTTTGCCGACGCTATCAGCACAAGCAGTTCGAAGTACTTGCGTAGATGCGCGGCCTCCGCCTCCGTCGCCGGCTCTGCTGGCACGCGCGCCTTCGGGTACCTCTTCTCGAGGTACGCCGTCGCCCCACCGCTGCCATCCATCGGAGGGCACTCGTCCTTGACAACATACTGGCTCCACCACGCTGCCTCCTGTGATACCAACATAACCTCGAGGTCAAGGTCTCTCTCTATAAGATACTCTCGGTAGTCATTGCCGCCTATCAGTACCGCCAGCCACCACTGCGGCACATCAAATACCGCCATCGTGTGGGCGACCTGAATTGTATACATGAGCGGGTATTTCTTTGTGTTGGTCTTGCCCCACTTCTCCGCCTGCGACACGTCGGCAGTCTTGATTTCAAGCCCACCATTCATTTCCGCAAACACCCGGTCAGGAGTTGCCATCATATAGGTATGATTGGCGTGCTGCCTGATAGCATACTGGTTGTTCCAGTAACGGTGATACTCGATGCCGTGGTCTCTGTAAAACCGACGGGCTATCGCGGGCTCGTGCTCTCTCCCCCAATACATCTTCTCGTTATCCTCGATGGGGTCAGACCGCCCTGTCTTGTCGAGCCAAACCTCAACGGGCGAGCGCCATGGGTTGAGCCCGAGAATGGCAGCGGCGTCCGAGCCACCGAGACCCTTCTTGCGCTTGTCAAGCCACTCTTCTTTCCTCTGCCCTTCACTCTTCGTCTTCTTCGTCTTCTTCTTTCCATTCAGCTTCAAGTCTTATGTCCTCCTCCTTGCTACGTCCGCACCGTGGGCAGGGATGCTCGTACTGTTCGTCGTCGGGTTCTCTATAACTGCGACCACAGTGCGGACATTTGGC
>CAZDDA010000421.1:0-2742 GCA_964504085.1 uncultured Thermotogae bacterium
TCAGCCAGACTGCGAGAAAGCTCTCGTCCGGATCATTCGTGACCAAAATCAGAGGCTTAAGGAAAGCATGTGGATCCATCGGGCGGAACTCCACCGTGACGTTGAGATCCTCCCCATGTGCAAGAATAACTGGCCCTCCGGGGTAGTCTGTGGTGAACGGCGCCTGCACCGCGATAGAACCAATGACAAGAGTCCCGCCACCCACGTTCGTCACAGTGAAAGTCCACTCCTCGGGGTGTCCAAGCAACACATCCCCGAAATCATGACTCGTTTCTGACAGCGAGGCATCAGGGCAGGGTTCAGCGGTCCTGGGGAGTGCTGCCCAGAAACCATCGCTGAACCTCTGTGATGTACCCGTTGCGAATGGTCCAATGGGCCCTTGCGCGAACGTATCACTGGCTCGCATAGATCCGGATTCACTCCTGCGCCCTCCCCCACTCATCACGTCTTCCGTCCTGACCACCTGAGCGTCGACCAAGGTGAGCCCGGGGGCGCACAAGATGACGGAGGCTGACAAGGTTCCCAGGAGACCTTGCCCGATTTTGTTTGTGAGTCTCATTCTCGTTCACCTCCCTGGACCACAATCGGGTCGCAACTCATACAAGCCATGGCACGCCTTGCCAGGCAGCACAGCGGCGAACCACAGTCGATCCCAGGTCCGCAGAAAACCATTGACCCGAACAGTCCATGCAGAGACCTGCCTCAATCGGTGGCTGGCGGCAGCGGCTCTCTGGGTGCTTCTGGAACCATAGGACGTTCCTCAATTCCTCGCCCATCAGGAGTCGCCGGGCGCATGCCAATGGCGATCCAGTCAAAAGTGGCATGGCTCATCCCATCCGCGATTTCTTGCACCCGGAAGCTCGCAGTCGATTTCTCGACCACGACGATTCCGTTACACATCGCCGTTGGTGTGACTATCACTCGAACAGGACCATCTGTCGAAATCGACTTGGAGAACGACTCGTCGAACTCCACAGAGGCAGCACCTGCGGCCAAGGAACCAGATCCTGAGAGATGGATCTCGGGTTGTACCGCGGCAGGCACAGTCATGACCTGGTCTCCGGACCTTGTCTTCAAAACCGTCTCAAACGCGCTCGCGAACACCCGGCCGTTGGTTCCTATGGCATATTGCGTACTTGCACTTACGACAGCCCACACGGCCAAGGGGCATGGCCCAGAGGAAGGGTAGGTGTTCCAGGCATAGACCGCTGACATACAACCAGCGCGGTTTTTCGCATAGATCGCGTTGGTCCCGCTGGACGATTGATCCTCCGCCCAGACCGTAGGGTACGAGCCACCAGTGTTATTCTTGACAACGATCCCATTGGAGTTTCCTGTCTCGACCACGACGGGCGGAGCGCTGCTGTATGTGAACTTGGTCTGATACGTGAACGTCTTAAGCCCCCCGATCGACTGACTGCTCGTCAGATTGACATATGGCAGGTCGTCGTAGTCGTAGCCGTCGAGCTCATCGGCGTTGAGATTGCTACATCTGGTCCCGTTGCTGACGGCCACTTGCCCAGAAGAATTCCCCGCGTGGTAGCCGTCAACCTTGTCAGCGTTGTCTACCGAAGCGTTGATCCCAAGGTACTTGTCAGCCAGACGAGTCGTCCCTTCGTAGAGGGTCGTGGAGACCCCTGATCTGCCATAATCGTTGGACGTGCTGAGAAAACCGCTCGCATGCTGACCATCCAGGAGATCCGCGTCGAGACCGGATCCCGGACCATCGTTGCTGCTTGTCCACGCTATCCCGGAGATCTTCGAGGGTGCAATGGCGGCGCTGCTGGAAATATCCGCGTCCACAATCTGTCCGTTCACAACCATTCCAGAGGTGACTGCATCGACCTGCCCCTCGGTCACATAGCGCGAGTCGCCATACGATTCGTCAAAGGAGATGTCGTCAGCCCCTACGACGACGCCAGTTCCCTGGCCCACGTGGAGGATCGGCTGGGGACCTTCCGGCTGTGCAGCCCACAGTCCGTCGCCCCCTGAAACATCGGTGACGTCCCCCCCGCCACCGGCACCGGCATCATCAGAACCGTCCGCAAAACCTTCCGGGACATTGACAAGGTTGTCCCAGCTCACCCTATTGGACCCTAAATTGGGCTGGTCGCCGTCTGACGTGTTGAGCTCAACTTCGGTGTAGTACCGATCGTCGTGATCATGAGCAGTCAGCGCATAGGAAGTCGACTCCAAGCCACCGAGTTTGTCTGCATCGACAGAATGATAGGCGTATGCAGAACTCACGATCTCTCGACGCGGGGAGAGCGTCTCTCCATCCACCACGACCTCGAGCCATGTTGGCCCCGCGAATGTGATGTCAATGGGATAGACACCGCCGAGAATGGTGGAAATCACACCGTCTTCATCCGCGGTCTCTCCCTTCGTTTCAGTCCACAGCTGGTTCCCGTCTGTCTCCGCATCATAAATGGCAAACGTCATCGAGTGGAAACCCGGCAGGGGCTGGCCCGCCAAGTCTGTTAGCCTCAGCTGGTAGTTCATCTTCTGCGGGATGTCCGCAAGAACACTGATGCAAGATGCTAGAACCACGTATGCACAGGTGACTACCGCTAGCCAGAAACTGCGATTTCGCCACATGACAAGGCCTCCTTTGCCTCCTGACGCTTGGCCGTTGAGTTGCTTTGACTGCCCTGTGCAGGGCCCTCGTCTCCGGGATATCTTCCCAATCTCCGGTGCCAGGTCCTGCAATGCTGCATTTCAGGATCTAAGGCACTGTGATTG
>CAZDDA010000422.1:0-2724 GCA_964504085.1 uncultured Thermotogae bacterium
GCCTTTCTGCCACGCTTGAATGGCAAGGATGACAAGCACAAGGGCTACAAGCCCCGCTGTTATCACAGGCAGCAACTGCCAATCAAACCGCAGCACCTGTTGGCGGCTGCTCAGCCACTGGAAGTGCACAGCCGGAAGCCCGACGTAGCGAGGCAATACGTTGATCCCCCCCTCCGGCGTCAGCAACCAGCGCCAGATCGTGCCGGTGACGATGAACGAAAGCGACATAGGGTAGAGGAAGATGGTGCGGAAGGCACCCTCAGCCTTGGGCTGCCGATCCAGTAGAACGGCAAGGAAAAGCCCTAAGACGATCGAGCCTACGACGAGAAACGCTGTGTAGAAGAAGGCGTTGATCAACCCCTGGCGGAACCGGGAGTGCAGAAATCCGGTGAAAAGATCCCGATAATTCTTGAAACCAATGACCTTGTATTCAGGGTTTTCTGCAAGCGGCGCTTGCTCGCCCCAATCCGTCAGCGAGATGTAGAACGTCTGGCCGATGAACCCGTAGACGAACACGCCTATGAGAACAAGGGAAGGAAAAAGGACCATCAGCGCGATGGCTCGATCTCGCGTCAATCGCATCCTTGGCCTCCCAATGCCATGGCTGGCTACAGGAATTAATTATTAATGAGGCTCGAGGGGAAGCAAAATGCCTCCCCTCGAACACGGGGGGTTGAATCAGTCACCGATTCCGTTCTGCAACGCGATAGCTTGCGCGGCGTTTGCAGCCTGAACAGGATCCCGTGAGGTGAGGAAGATCTCCATCACCGTCGCGAAATCGTTCATGAAGCCTTCGTTCGCGACAAAACCGTGCGCCAGGCTTCCAGCGATGATGTTGTTCTGCCAGTCCGCTGCCGCTGACTGTGCATACGCGTTGTACTTTGTAAGGTCGCTGTCGAGTCGGGCAGCGATCGATCCCTTGAGAGGGTTAAAGGCATCCTGACCCTCTTGCGAGCCCAGCACACTGAGCCACGCGAGGCAGTTCTCGCGATTCGGTGCACCCTTTGGCAAACCGAACGAGTCAGACAGCGCCATAAAAACTCCATCGGTGCCTGGAGACGCCGCCCAGCCGTATCCGGTCCCTGGCTCAAGGCCCAGTGTCGTCGTTAGGTACCCTGCGGCCCAGTCGCCCATGATGTTGAACGCCGCCTGCCCACCAACAACCATGTCGGTCGCCTGTTGCCAAGACAGCGAAGCGGCGTCCGCGTTCGTGTATTCAAGAATGTCGGCGAGTTTCTGCCAAACCGCAATCCCGCTGGCGCTATCGAATGCAAGAGTGCCGTCCCAGAGCTGCGCGTAGTTCTCTGCACCGAGGACAGCCAACGCGACGGACTCCCAGAGGTGGTTCACGGTCCAGTTCTGAGCCAGCGCAAGTGGAACGATCCCCTGTGCCTGAAGCTCCGGCGCAATCGCCAGGAACTCGTCCCAACTTCCGGGAACCTCCACGCCCCACTTCTCAAGATTCGCCGGGATGTACCAATTGACGTTCGAGCGATGGATGTTCACCGGAACTGACCAGATACCATCTTCCGTTCCAAGGAGCCCAATCAGATCGCTCGGGAACTTCTCTAACCAACCCTCCTCCTCGTACAGAAAGGTGAGATCCTCCATCCGGTCGGCAATCACCCACGTCCCTATCAGCTCCTGTCCAGCGTGTACCTGAAAGCTGTCCGGTGCATCACCGCCAAGCATCCGCGTCTTCAAGACCGCCTTGGCATTGACGCCAGAACCTCCGGTGACCGTCGCATTGATCACGTCGACATCGGGATACAGTCCGCTGTACAGCTCAATCAACGCCTCAAGCGCCGGCCCTTCATCGCCGGCCCACCAAGAGAAGATTTCCAACTCGCCAGAAAGGTCCGCAGCAATGACACTTCCAACCATTGCCACCAATCCAATTAAGGTGGCCATGACTACCCATTTGGTCAAACGCATGTTCCCTCCTTTTCCACTTTTACAGCAGAATCCGCCGACACCGTCCATGATTAACGTGCTTCCCATCCCACCGCTCTTCAGCCTATTTGGTGCCGTTTGCTGAACGTAGTGTCCTTTTGTCGATCACCTCCCCTACGCAAGATGGAGTTCCATTTACTCCCTCAACTTGGTGGACTCACGAACGATGAGACTCATAGGAAGTTTCTCTCGGTACCGCACCTCCAACGGGCCGCGCGACATCTTCTCCGCAAGGCATTCCATCGCCCGTTCCCCCATACCTTGAATCGGAGAGCGAACCGTTGTGAGAGGAACGGTCAAGCAGGATGCCAGTTTCGTGTCGTCAAACCCAACCAAAGCCACGTCAGCAGGAATCTTCAGGCCTGCCTCTCTAATGGCCCGAGCAATTCCGAACGCAACAAAATCGGAATAGGCAACGATTGCAGTGGGTCGAGGGTGATCCTGAAGTAAGGCACAGCCTACGCTGTAGCCGTCCTCCGCAGTTATCGCGCCCTCCCGAATCCACTGTGGGTTGGGTTTTTTGCCGTGTTCCTTGAACGCCCGCAAATAGCCCTCAAAACGCTCACGAGCGCTGGAGATGTGCAGCGGTCCGTTGATCATCGCAATCCGACGAAACCCACACTCGAGAAGATGAGCCGTTGCCACGTAGCCACCCTGTTCATCGTTCGGCACAACGTAGTCTGTCTGCAAATCGTTGAAGTATCGCCCTACGAGAACCAGCGGGAGTTGGAGGCGAAGGATCTCCTCAATGGATCCCTTCTGACTCTGGAC
>CAZDDA010000423.1:0-2710 GCA_964504085.1 uncultured Thermotogae bacterium
GCCTATTATCGTGCTCAGGAGCAATATCAACAGAATGGGCTGGCCGGGTTGCTGCCGCACAGGCGGGGACCCAAGCGCCCACACAAATTCACACCGGAGGTGATGTCCTTTATCTATGAGCATCTGGCGTCAACTGCCGGACGGCCAGATTGGAATTTTCTGAGCAAACAGATCGAAGATAGGTTCGGAGCAAAGGTTCATCCGCGTAGCGTTGAACGGGCCGTGAAGCGAAAAAAAGGGGCCGAACAATGACAGCAGCAAATGCAGTGGACAGCTGCGATACGACAGTAGCAAGACACAAGTATGAGATACTACGTGCAAATGCACTGGGCAGCATCAACCGGGCACCTGAGTTTACGCTTTTTCTGCAAAGTGGCATGAGCGTCTGGTTACGTGCGCTTGCAGAGCAAGGATATGTACAGGGAGAAATACACCAAGAGACGTCATTGGTTTTCGCCGAACCGGATGGTGGAATGCCAGAGGCAGATTTGGCTTCCATTCTCACTGATGCCATCCTCAACGCAACAGGGATGGCCAAACACACTCGAAAGGTAAAGCATGAACACCTCAACGCCATCACACCATAAAGTAAGGACGGATCATCTGCATCGAGATGCATATCTGTATGTGCGTCAATCTAGTATGCGCCAAGTTCTGGAAAACACCGAGAGCACTAAACGCCAATACCAGTTGCGCGAACGAGCACTAGCCTTGGGTTGGATCAGTGAACAAATTCGAGTAATCGACTGCGATCAAGGTCGTTCGGGCGCATCAGATGCCGGCCGCGATGGCTTTCAACAGCTTGTTGTCGAGGTGAGCTTGGGCAATGCCGGTATCGTCATGGGGCTGGAAGTCTCGCGTTTGGCTCGCAACAACGCGGACTGGCAACGGCTACTGCAGCTGTGTGCATTCTCCGATACCCTGATTCTTGACCAGGACGGTCTGTACGATCCGAGCGCTTTCAATGATCGTTTGCTGCTGGGGTTAAAAGGCACCATGAGCGAGGCCGAACTGCATGTTCTGAAGAGTCGTTTACAGCAGGGCATTCTGAACAAAGCTCGACGTGGAGAGCTGAAGATTCCCCTACCGGTCGGACTGGCATACGATGAGCTTGATCGGGTTGTTTTGAGTGCTGACACTCAAGTGCGTGAGACGTTGAAAAAGTTTTTCGTGACCTTCCGGCGCCTACGTGCCGCATCGGCGGTCGTCAAGGAGTTCCGCCGCGAAAATGTTCAAGTGCCTCACTACAGCCGCACGGGCCCCAAATCCAGCCACATTATTTGGGGCGACCTCACTCACAGCCAAGCATTGCGGATACTCCATAATCCTCGCTACGCAGGGGCGTTTGCCTACGGTCGTACCCGCACCCGTCGCGGTCCCGATGGTATCGTAGTTTATCATAAACAGACCCAGGAGAATTGGACTTGCCTGATTCAAAATATGCATGAAGGCTACATCAGCTGGGATGAGTATCAATCCAACCAGCGGATCCTGACCGGGAATGCTCAAGCCTACAGCAACGATCGCCGCCCCCCACCCCGTGAGGGGCCCGCCCTGCTTCAGGGAATCATTATGTGTGGACGATGCGGTAAACGCATGACGGTACGCTATCACCATCGTCGTGAGCAGCTGATACCGGAGTACATATGTCAACGCGTTAAGATAGAGCACGGCCTGTCCAATAACTGTCAGCTGGTGCCGGGCGCCTCTATTGACCAGGAGATTGGAAAGATGCTTGTGGGTATGATGAACAGCGAGAATATAGATATCGCCGTAGCTGTTCAGCGTGAACTGCAGACCCGTCTTGACGAAGCCGACCGCTTGCGCTACAGACAGGTTGAACGGTGTCGTTACGAAGCTGATCTGGCCCGTCGACGATACTTGAAAGTCGATCCCGACAAGCGCTATGTCGCCGAAGTTCTTGAAGCCGAGTGGAACGAAAAACTCCGGACTCTTGATGAAGCTCAGAGCGCTTATGAAGCAGCCAAAGAGCTTGATTTTACAACACTTAATCAAAACCATACTGCTGCATTGAATGCGCTCGCCAGTGACTTCTCCACCATCTGGCAAAACGATTCTTTGCCCAACCGCGACCGCAAGCGGATCGTCCGTTTGCTTATCGAAGATGTGACTATAATCAAAGACACAAAACTGACCTGTCATATCCGCTTCAAAGGAGGCACGTGCAGGACGTTGAATTTGCCATTGCCCAAGTCCGCGTCAGATCAAAGACGAACCCCGCCGGAGGTTGTCAGAGCCATTGATGTTCTCCTTGGCGATCATCCGGAGTCTAAAGTTGCCAACATCCTGACGGAACGTGGTATGAAGAGCGGAACCGGTCAGTCATTCACTCTGGATCACGTTATGCGCATCCGGATCGCTTATGGTTTACCGAATCGATGGACACGGCTCCGGAAACGGGGAAAGCTCTTGGCTCGTGAACTTGCTGACAAACTTGGAATCGATTGTAGAAAGATCCGTCGGTGCCGCGAGCTCGGCCTGCTCACCGCCCATGAGTACAGGAAAGGAAAATACCTCTACGACGATCCTGGCCTTGGATTTTTAGATCGTGTTCCCAAGTTGAAAATGAACGCCCACTTAAAAGGTTCTTACACTACAAAAGAGGTGCAGTATGCAACATAGCCCTTCCTGTTCGGATCTCGAACCCTTGCCGGATCAGCAACAACCCCATAATGCTCCAGCATGGCCG
>CAZDDA010000424.1:0-2473 GCA_964504085.1 uncultured Thermotogae bacterium
CCAAGAGAGTCTCTCCCTGGTACTTCAACAGCGCCTTGGGTTTGTCCTTGGTAAGTGGCAACATACGCTGCCCAACTCCTGCCGCCAGAATGATGGCTTGTATGCCCACTTCAATCTTCCCTTTTGCAGAACATGATCACTGGCCCTGGTACGTGTTGTATACTTGCGCCTGTCCGTTCTCTGAATAGAAGTTTGGGAATCCTAGAGGAGTGTAAGCATCGATTGAGGGGGAGTCAAGAACCGGGTCCAACAACACCGGCTTTTGGCCGCAGCAGAAGCGGGACATTCGTCCCCTACCTCATCGCCGCCGACGTGACAATAGTGCCCGACAGTGGAATCCAGCTTGACGGTTCACCGCACCAGGCCCTCTTTCCTCAGGTAGAGCCATCGATTCCGGCTCCGCAATGCCACCAACAGGGAGGTAGCCGCTCTGACTAGACAGATCACAGGCTTGCAGGAAGAGGGAGAAGCAGAGCATACTAGAACCAACGACGCTAGGGAGGCAGAGAGGATGTCGGCAGGCGTAGCCGGCTTTCCAAAGGGAGAAGGATCTTGAAAGGTGTAATCCTCGCAGGAGGAAGGGGTACGAGGCTCCACCCGTTGACAAAGGTGACCAACAAGCACCTGCTTCCGGTCGGCAGAGAGCCGATGATCTATAACCCCATCAAGCAGCTGATATCCACCGGCATAGAGGCTGTGTTGGTGGTGACCAGCACCGAGAACATGGGGGACATCGTGAATCTTCTTGGAAGCGGGACTCAATTCGGCATCGATCTTACCTACAAGGTTCAGGAAGAGCCAAAAGGCATCGCCCATGCTCTGGGCCTTGCCGAAACCTTTGCTGCTGGAGATAGGATCGTTGTCATCCTCGGCGATAACATCGCAACCAGATCGATACGGCCCTATGTTGACAATTTCCGACAGCAAGAACGCGGCGCCCGTGTCCTGCTCAAGAAGGTAAGCGAACCGTCGCAATTCGGAGTCGCGGCCCTCGATGAGAAGAGGATCATCGAAATTCAGGAAAAACCCGACAATCCAAAAAGCAACTACGCCGTTATCGGCTACTACATGTACGACGAAAATGTGTTCGATCTCATTCGGCAACTGGAGTTCTCTGCGCGAGGAGAGCTTGAGGTCAGCGCTCTAAATGGCGAATACGTGAAGCGTTCGGAGATGGAGTACGACATTCTCGAAGGCGACTGGACAGACGCCGGAACGCTGGAATCGCTTCAACTGGCCAACCACCTCCTGATGAAGTGCAACAACGAGATCCAGGGGTGAGGGAGAGTGAAGGACTAAGAAGCGTTAGTTGTTAGTGCTTGGTTCCTAGTTCTTTACCCTGTGTAGGCAATGTACCGTGTGGTTGGGGTAGGTGAGGTCATGGCAGGATTCGAGGATTTGGAAGTGTGGCAGGAAGCACACAAACTGGCAGTTGAGGTGTACAAGCTGGCTCGACGGTTTCCGGCTGATGAGCGGTTCCGGTATACTGACCAGATATGCCGTGCCTCTACTTCAATTCCCACCAACGTGGCGGAAGGCACAGGGCGATACGGAAGACAGGATTTCAAACACTTCCTTTACATCGCTCGTGGATCTCTTGAGGAGACCAAATACCTCTTGCTGCTAGGCCGGGACTTGGGTTTTATAGCCTAAGGGAACTACGTTCGTCTGCTTGAGGGATATAACAGGGTAGGCAAGAAACTTAATGCTTTGATCAACTCCCTTCGCAAGGAGGAGTAACCTTGATAGAACAAGAAACCGACCACAAGGAGCCAAGAACTAAGAACCAGCCACTAGGAACAATCCTAGTCACCGGCGGTGCGGGCTTCATCGGAACCAATTTCATCCGGTGCTACCTGGCGAAGCACTCCGACTGCTCCATCGTCAACCTGGACAAGCTGACGTACGCCGGTAACCTGGAGAATCTAAGGGATGTAGAGGCTGATTCCCGCTACCGATTCGTCAAGGGCGATGTTGCAGATCGGGAGTTGGTCAGTCAGTTGTTTGAAAAGGAAGACTTCGACGGCGTCGTGAATTTCGCCGCGGAATCACACGTCGATCGCAGTATTCTCGATGCCACGCCATTTATTGTGACGAACATCGGAGGCACCCAAACCCTGCTTGACATCGCTTGCAGACATTGGAAAGGGGCCTCCCAACCTCGGCGGTTTGTACAGGTGTCGACCGATGAGGTATACGGAGAGCTGGGGAAAACCGGACGCTTCACGGAAGGATCTCCACTGGCCCCAAACAGCCCCTATTCGGCCTCAAAAGCCTCTGCCGATCTTCTCTGTCGGGCGTACTTCAAAACCCACGGCTGCCCCGTGGTCATCACCCGTAGTTCCAACAACTACGGGCCGTATCAATTCCCCGAGAAGCTCATTCCGCTGATGATCCGAAATGCTCCACTCCGCAAGCCCCTCCCTGTCTATGGTGAGGGGAAACAAGTCAGGGACTGGCTCTTCACCATCCC
>CAZDDA010000424.1:2483-2705 GCA_964504085.1 uncultured Thermotogae bacterium
CTGATAATAGTCAAGGCCGCGCGCAACGAAAAGCTCCCCGTATACGGCGATGGGACAAACGTCAGAGACTGGATTCACGTCATCGACCATTGCCGGGCAATTGATCACGTCCTACAAAAGGGAATCCCCGGAGAGGTATACAACATCGGGGGAGGATATGAAAAGAGGAACATCGACATTGTCCGCCTGATCCTTGATCGATTGGGAAAGCCCGAGACCTTG
>CAZDDA010000425.1:0-2695 GCA_964504085.1 uncultured Thermotogae bacterium
TCGCGAGTCAGGTGTAGGTGGAAAGGAGTGTAGTGTCTGGAGCAAGTGGAGCTCGGCGGTAAACCGAGATTCTGCGCTCAAGACGTGCGACTGATGACTGGGATAGAGAGGTTTGAGGACGTCGAAGCCTGGAAGAAGGCGCGAGCTCTCGTGAAGGCTATCTACAAGGCAACCGATGCGAGCGCATTTCGCAAAGACTGGGCTCTGAGAGACCAGATCCGAAGGGCAGCTATTTCGATCATGTCGAACATTGCCGAAGGGTTCTCTCGGCAGACAGACAAGGAATTCGTCCAGTTCCTCTTCATTGCAAAAGGATCTGTCTCCGAGGTCCAAAGCCAGCTCTATACCGCATCTGATGTGGGTTATCTCCCAGAAGAGCAGTTCAGTACTCTATACGCTGCGGCTGATGAAGTTGCCAGGTTGCTCTCCGGATTCATCCGTTACTTGAAAAGCGGCTTGGACTCATGACTCTGGACTCTGGACTCATGACTCCAGACCCTGGAAGTGAGAAATCAGAGACCGGTGATCGGTGATGAGTGACAGGCAGCGGTGATCAGTAATGAGTAACGAGGCAACGCCCCGCAACCACAAGGATCTGGAGGTCTGGAAGCAGAGTATGGATCTGGTCGATGTGGTCTATCGCACGACCAAGGGGTTTCCTGCTGACGAGACCTACGGTCTGACAAGCCAAATGAGAAGAGCCGCGATCTCCATCCCGTCGAACATCGCGGAAGGAGCGGCGAGGAGTGGCAAGAAGGAATTCGTTCAGTTCCTACGTGTATCGCTCGGTTCGCTATCTGAGCTCGAAACTCAGTTCCTTATCTCAGGGCGCTTGGGCTACGTGGCAGAAGAAGAGCCAGTCATGGCTCAGATCGAAACCGTTCGGAAGCTCCTGCACGGCTTGATCCGGCACCTCAAGAAGGAGACCGCATGACCGCGTTACCCATCACCCTTCACTCGTTACTAGCCCCTCATCACTTGATTACTCATCACCGATCACTGGTTACTGATCACTGGCTGTCCATCACCCATTACTGTTCACTCATCACCCATCACTTGCCACTGACTGCCAATCACCCGTCACTAGCCCTCACCACCCACCTCGCTTCCGGGCTATCATTGAATAGGAGGTCAGCATGAAGAACTACCGCTTTTCCGTGGTCATCGAGCGAGATGAAGAAGGGTACTTCGCTTTCTGCCCCGAACTGCAAGGGTGCTACACCCAAGGGGAGACCTATGAAGAGGTTCTGGAGAACGTGAGGGACGCCATTCGACTTCATGTGGAGGATCGGCTCGAAATGGGAGAGGAGATTCCGCAGGATGAATCCGTGAGCCTCACGTCTCTGGAAGTCGCCGTATGAGCGAGAGGCTGCCGAGGGTCACGGCGGACGAAGTTATCAAGGTGCTGGAACATGCGGGGTTCTCCCTTGTCCGACAGAGTGGAAGCCACAAGATCTACCGGAACAAGGAGGGCAAGAGGGTGACCGTTCCTTGGCATGCCAGGAAGACGCTTCATCCGAAGCTCCTGCAGAGCATCTTAAGGGACGCGGATCTGAGCCTGGAAAGGTTCAGAGAACTGCTGAGGTGAGGTGATCCAGCAATGGCCCCCGGGCCATCGACTCGCGACCAATCCCTACCCACCCCCCACGCCGTTGCGCTATCATGCTCTGCGGCGTACGACAAGCTACTGACACAGGAGATGGCAATGGGAACGAGGGAATCCTATCGCGGACCGTCCGGAAAGACCCTTCTGCCGACCGCACTGAGCCCGAGCGACGCCCTGGCGAAGCTGAGAGCGTTCTTTCAGCACTCGGAAGCCGTTCTTGCGTATCTGTTCGGATCCTATGCGCAGGGAGAGGCGGGACGAAGCTCCGACGTCGATATCGCCGTACTGCTCGAGGGCGATGCCAAGAAGCTCTATGAGTCGTATCAGGGCTTGAGTCTGGGCGTCCGCGACGCATTGGGCACAGAGCGGTTTGACCTCCTGCTCCTCAATGATGCACTCCCTGCGCTGAAGTTCGAGGTGATCTCCACAGGATCCCTGATTCATGCCCGGAGCGATCAAGACCTGAACGCGTTTGAGACGAACGTCGTCCGCGTGTACCTGGACACGGCTCATCTGCGGGCCGTACAGAATGAGTACCTGAGGAGAAGGGCCAAGGAATGGTATTCCGCAAACGAACAGTGATCGAACGTCTCAAGAAGCTCGAAGCGGTGCTCCGCAAGCTCGAGGAGCGGGAACAGCTCACGCGCGCGGAGTACCGCCGGGACACCGACATCCAGTGGATCATCGAACGTGGCCTCGAATTGGGGTCTTCGATCATCCTCGATATCGGCAACCACATCCTGGCCGGGGCGTTCCGGATCTCGGTGGATGAATACGAGCAGATCCTCGAGAATCTTCGCGAGCAGCACGTCATCACTCAGGATCTTTACGCCGGACTCCGAGGGCTTGGAGGATTCCGTAACATCCTTGTCCACGGGTACCTGGCCATCAATCCGGAGCTGGTGTACGAGCACTACAGGAAGGCACTCCGCACCTTTCCCGCATTCATCGCCGAGATCGACGGTTGGCTCAGCCAGTGGGATTCTGACAGGCAGGAAGATCGGGCGGGAGACGCCGGACGATGAGAAGTCTGTCTCCACTTTGACAGCTTTTCGACGTTCCCACAGACCTCAATACGAAGGGAACCGG
>CAZDDA010000426.1:0-2689 GCA_964504085.1 uncultured Thermotogae bacterium
GGGGCGCAGGATGCTCCGGCACAGGATACAAACGTCGTTTTCGATCCCTATCGGTTACGGCCGCCTGACACCTCCAGCCCGCGAGATACACTGAGAAGCTTTCTCAAAAACGTGGATAAAGCCATCGAGGCCTGGCGCCAGGACACCCAAGACGATCGAAGTGATCGCGCCTGGATGAGCGCCATCATGACGCTCGATTTCAGCACGACTCCGGACAGCGATTCCTGGTCGGACCGGACCGAGCGCCTTTTTCTGCTGAAGGAAATCCTCGACCGTGTCGAGGTGCCCCCCGACAACAAGATCCCGGGGGATGATGAGGTTGCGAAGAACGATGTCACCCGGTGGACCGTTCCCAACACGAGAATAACGATCGAACGAATCGACCAGGGTCCCCGGGCGGGTGAGTTTCTGTTTTCGGCCGCCACTGTGGAGCGGCTTTACAGGTCTTACATGATCGTAAAGGCGTTGCCGTACAAGCCGACTGCCTCGAGCCCGGGCATTTATGAGGCTTACATCAGTTCCGACCGGACGCTCGTTGCTCTTGAGAGGGAGTTGCGGATGCGCTTGCAGCGGGTCAATACCTCCAGCCCACGTTCGACGCTGAGGTCCTTTCTAGCCAACGTGAACCGCGCGTGGGCGCTCATCATGGATGCCGACATCGCACTGAAGGCCAAACCGCCGACGATGACAAAGCAACAGGCTCTCGAGATCGAGAAGACGGCCAACGACCTTCTGCAGCGCGCCGCGGCGACTCTCGATCTCAGCCGGGTCCCCGGAGCGCACCGCAAGGCCATCAGCATCGAAGCTGTTCTCAAGTTGAAGGAAGTGCTCGACCGGACGATACTTCCAAGTCTGGAAAACGTTCCTGGTATCGCGATGGTAGCGGCTGCCCGGCAACAGGAGAGCCAGTCGTCTTTGCAAGCTGCCGGACCATTCCGCTGGGAGTATCCAAATACTGAGATCCAAATTGTGGAAATCATGGAAGGGGACCGGCAAGGTGACTTCCTGTTCAGTGCCGGCACCGTCAGCCGAATCAGCAATTTTTATGACAGAGTCTGCCAGCTCCCCTATCGTCAAGTGCTTAACAGAGGCGAAAAGAGCATATATGTATGGTCGGAGATCTCACCGGGATTCTACGACTATCTTGTGACAAATCCTGGCTACTTGGTGCCGCGGGCAAGTTTCCTGGGTGGACTGGTCGACTTCCTTCCGGGCTGGTTTAAGACGATGCACGGTGGACTCACGGTTTGGCAGTGGACCGGTCTCTTCCTCTGTATGCTGGTGGTGGCTTTGGCCGTTCGTGCGGTGCTCCGTGCTGTCAAACTCCTGGCACAACAACTGAATCCGCCGCTGGACAGATGGCTCATGATTCTCACGCCCACGCTCATCCTGTTCATCCTGATCACGGTGAACTACTTCATCGACACAAGCCTCACCATCACCGGCGGGGTGCGGGCCGCCGTCACCACGGGCAGCAAAGTCATCGGCATCATCATGGTGATCTGGGTGGTCACTTGGCTCTGCAAGGCCATTGCAGAAACAGTTGTCGCCTCAACAAAAATCCGGGGCAGGAGTCTTGACGCCAGTCTGTTGCGGATCACCGGACGGATCGCCGCCTTTGTGATCGGCGGCGTGATCCTCATCGTGTCCCTTCGGGATCTGGGTGCAGACTTGGTCCCTCTTCTGACCGGTCTCGGTATCGGCGGTTTGGCGGTTGCCCTGGCGGCGCAACGGACGCTTGCGAATTTCATCGGCAGCCTGGTCCTCTTCGCCAACAAGCCGGTTCAGCCCGGCGACTTCTGCCGCTACGGCGACCAGATCGGCACCGTCGAACGAATCGGCATGCTTTCAACCCAGATCCGCTCGCTGGAGCGGAGTGTCGTCACCGTTCCGAACGCCGAGTTTTCAGAAATGAAGCTGGATAACTTTACGAAGCGCGACCAGCGGTTGCTCAAGACGACCCTGCAGCTTCGCTACGAGACGACACCCGAGCAGATACGTTACGCCCTCGCCAAGATGCGCGGGATGCTACTGGGCCATCCGAAGGTCACCCCCGCGCCGGCCCGAGTCCGGTTTGTCGGTTACGGTGCCTACTCCAAGGACTTGGAAGTCTTCGCTTATCTGGACTGCCAGGACCAGGACACGTTTCTCGCCATCCAGGAGGACGTTCTCCTCCGCATGGAGGATATCGTCAACGAGGCAGGGACCGGTTTCGCATTTCCTTCCCTGACGGCCTATCTCTCGCGAGACAGGGGCTTGGACGCCAAACGAAGAGATGAAACAGAGGCCCGGGTTCGGGAGTGGCGGAGCCGTGGCAGGCTTCCATTTCCCGAATTTGAGGACAACGAGCGCGATCAGCTCAAAGACATCCTCGACTACCCCCCCAAGGGGTCTCCCCACTACGAACCGCCCGAGATTTCGTTAGATCAGCAAACAGAAACATGTTCTTCAGCGTTCTCAGTGGATGATCTCGTGGATCTTCCATCCTTTGCAGTGAAGCTCCAAGGGGCTGGTCAGTTAGCCGAATATCTACGAAGGGAGCTTTCGGTTGAGACCAAAGACCTGCTTTCAAACTACAGCGGCGGCTTGGATACGAAACTGAAAGAAGCTCTGGTGCAAGATCTCAACGCGATTGTTCTGGGTCCGTCCATCTATGACCCGGATCGATTCAGCAAGGTCGAGCGACGCC
>CAZDDA010000427.1:0-2680 GCA_964504085.1 uncultured Thermotogae bacterium
AGCTGGATTCCTTGAGCATCTCGGTGAACCTGACTTCCTTCCTGCTATCATCCACCCGGAATCTCGCGGAGTAGGCCAGCTTCTTCCTGGAGAGAAAGACCTTCCGCTCGGCGACGGTGAATTCGAGCGAGTACACTCCCTTCTTCTCCTTGAGCTCTGCCGGGATGGTCTTTGCGTAGTCACGTACCCTTTCGATGAACACGACGCATGTACACTCCTCTCTTCGTGGGTGACTCTCATAATAGCGCAACGAAGTGGCTATTCGGCTGTGCGTGTGGTTTGGCGCGGCGCATCGCACAACCGCGGTCTGGTTACGGTATTCCCGAGGGCGTAGAATGAACGTTGCATTCCGTGCAGAAGGGGTGGACAGAAATGGTCAAGTTGATCTCGCTTGTGTATCGCAAGAAAGGTCTTAGCGACGAGGAATTCCGCCAGTATTGGAGCGAGACACATGGCCCGATGGTGGCTCGCCTGATTCCCCTGGCGAGACGGTACGTCCAGAATCACCCCGAGGCGTTTCCGGGGCTCACCTATGACGCGGATGGCATAGTGGAGATGTGGTTTGACAGCGTCGAAGACGTGCAGCGATACCTTGACTGGCGTGCGAGTCCCGAGGCCTACGACTTGAAAGAAGATGAGGACCGGTTCCAGGACTACAGGAAGACGCGCCGGTTCGTTGTTCGTGAGCACGAATTCGAGACCACGGGGAGACAGTGGAACCCGGGGGCGAACCTTCCCGACGGACCGGGGTGAAAGCAAGGTGGTGTGGGGTCTGATCACACAAGCGGCACGCGGTTTGCCAACGCGCACACCTCAGATAGTCAGGCTATCCAGCGGCGGTTGATGTTCCTGAGGCTAACCAGGAACAGTCCGACACAGAACACCCCGAGCATCGCGAAGTCCAGAGGTATGGACATTGCGGAGGGGTTGCTGAATCCTGCCTGCAGTATGTCCACGCCATAGGTCAATGGCAGAGCGTACGATACCGGTTGTAGAAAGGCGGGCAGACTGCTTATAGGGAAGAAGAGGCCGCACAAGAATAACATCGGAAACCTGATGAAGTTGGAGAACGTCTGGGCCTCGAATACCTCGCTGACTGACACGGCGACGAACAAGCCGAGGAATGTTGATGCCATCGCGATCAAGACTATGGCCGGAGCTACGAGGTGCCACTGGATGCCGGCCAGATCGGCAATCGCGCTGGCCAACAGCAAGGGCACGAAGGAGTTTGCGATGCCGAAGACTATTGCCCCCGAAGTCTTTGCAAGCATGAGCAATGTGAAAGGGATGGGGGCGAGAAGGAGCCGTTCAAACGATCGGCCCTTCTTCTCGAAAGTAACGGTCACCGCCAGCATCGATGTCGTTCCGAACAGGATGGAAATCGACATCACTCCCGGCAGAAGTCCCTGCACGCTCTCCAGCCCTGATCCGGACCGTATGAAGAACATCCCTGTCCATGCAAGCGGAAAGATGATGCCCCAACTGACGTTGGGCGGCTTCAGGTAGTAGGTCCGCATGTCTTTAAGGAGGATGTTCCAGAAAGCGACTCCGTATCTCACGTGCCGCCCCCGCTTCCGCCACCTCTCTCCTTCTCGCGTCTCATCTCCCTGGCCGCAAGTCCTGTAACTCGGACGAACACATCCTCCAGAGAGGGCCGGACCTCCCTGGCCTCGCGCACCGCGATTCCTCGCTCCTCCAGGAACACCACAAGTGAGCCAACGCGGAACGGCGCGCGGGACGTGACGCGTAGCACCTCGCCCGATGGTTCCTCGGTCTCTGTGCCCGGGAAGGCCGCCGGAATGGAGGCAACCACCTCCGGTGGGAAACGGCTTGCGGCAAACTCCACGATGTGTTGTCCCTGCGACTGCCGCATGAGATTGTATTTGGTGTCGTCAAGGACTATGCGTCCTGCAACTATGAACGCAATGCGGTCGCACAGGCGTTCCGCCTCCTCGATGTAGTGGGTGGTCAGAAATATTGTTGTGCCTTCTCTGTTCAATTCGCCAATGAGCTGACGCACCTGCCGCGCACTGGCAACATCGATCCCTGTTGTCGGTTCGTCGAGGAAGAGGATGGGTGGTCGATGCATGATGCCGGCGGCGATGGTGAGGCGGCGCTTCATTCCCCGGGAGTAACTGGCGAATTTGCGGTTTGCCGCGTCCTTCAGATCGAATAGTCCCAGCAGGTACTCCGCCCGGCTCTCACGTTCCGATTTGTGCATGCCGTAGAGCGCACCACAGAAACAGAGATTGGAGAAGCCAGTGAGTTCCGGATAGAGATTGCTGTCGTCAGGGACTATTCCCATGAGGTGCTGCGCCGCCTTTGGCGATCGGGTGCAGTCGATTCCAGCCACAAATGTTGTTCCTGACGAGGCGCGGGCCAGGCCAGTGAGCATGTTTATCGTGGTTGTCTTGCCTGCGCCGTTCGGACCCAGGAAGCCGAATACCCTGCCGGGCGCAACTGAGAACGAGATGCCGTCGACTGCCCTCACACCTCCGAAACACTTGACGAGGTCGAGTACCCGAATAGCAGGACCGTCGAGAACCGGAGCCTCTGCATTTGGTTGCTCGTGGCTGTACATGGTAGACGGCGAGTCAGTCCGGGGTGTCACGGGAGCATTGTACGCTTCAGGGGTGGAGAGGGTGCTGTCCTATCGACCGATTCCGGCGGATGTGGCGGG
>CAZDDA010000428.1:0-2677 GCA_964504085.1 uncultured Thermotogae bacterium
TAAAGACGGAGGATTTGTCCCCATAGAGAAAGGTCAGGCCGGCCGTGTACGCATTCTCTCGTTCGGTGAGTTTCGCATCGAGAGGCGCCAACGGGAAAGGACCGAGATCCTGTTGGTTGAGGTCGTAGCGAACTCTTTCGCGACGGGCCCCCAAGGAGACAATGAGACTTTCGAAAAGCGAGAGTTCGTCGTGGAAGTAAACCCCACAGGAGTCTCTATCAATGTCGGCGGTCCCAGAAAGCGTTGGCACGGGGGTGAAGAAACCCGAGAACGTCGTGGTGTCCATCTCAGATCGGTACAGGTCGGCGCCCGTGATGAGCGTATTGGTAAACCCCAGAATCTCTCCGTTCCAGGTATGACGGGGTGTTATGCCCCATGTATCTACCTGGTACTCTAAGGCGTACGGGAACGAGACATCGGGATACCGCGCTTGCGTCTCCCTGTCACGGTATGAGAAATCGGTCGCGAGTTCGCCATATTGCATGAGATCCAGGACTGCCCCCAGCTTGAGATATTCATCCATGGTTCCGAAGTCGTCATCGGGTCCGTTGGTGGCCTTCCGATCAGTTTCCATCTCAGCCTTGCTGAGTGGGCCGGGAAGACCGTAGTCGTCACTGTGACGAGAACCGGTCAGGTTGAGGCTGAGGTATTCTGTGGGATCGTAAAGGAATTTGGCGCCGATGTCTCTTGTTGTGACCTCATTGTTTTCCCTGTACCCATCCGAGGTCTCGTAGCTTGCAAAAACCGAACCTGCGAAGTTCTCCAACCCGCCAGAGACTGAGGCCTTTTGCCGGGAACGGTCGTAGCTTCCGGCACTGGCACCCACCGTGGCGCTCAGCCCCTCCGGTGGGGTTTTCGTAATGATATTGATCACCCCTCCCACTGCATTGTCACCGTAAAGCACACTGCCGGTTCCTCTCACGATCTCGATGCGTTCGATCTGATCGAGCGGGATCTGGGTCCAGTCTACACCGCTGAGATCGATTGCATTCACCCGTCTGCCGTCTACCAGAACCAGCGAGTTATAGGCTGCCGTTTCACCAAATCCACGCAGGTCCACCTGAGCGGTCTTCCCATTGCCCAGGAGGTCTCTGACAACGATTCCCACCTCGGAACGGAGCAGATCCACCGTGGTTCTTGCGTTCGAATTCTTGATGTCTTCCTCCGTGATCACTGTGACATTGGCTGGGACCTTTCGGACTTCCTGCTCTTGTCGCGTTGCTGTGACCATAACCTCCTGGAGAAGGGGCGTCTCCTTTTTTTCTTGAGCGAAGACCGCCCACGGTGCAAACCCCAGAAACAATATCATCAGAGCGCATGAGCACGGATTGGTCGGGATCCCTGCCAGGCTGATCCGACTTCCTCTGATTTTCTCTGACCATCTATCGCGTTGGTCGACGGCCAATCTCCCACTGCATAGGAACCGGAGAAACCTTAATTTTCCTTTCATTTCTGCCATTTCTTGCTCCTTCCATTTCCTTAACGGTTGGTTCGTGAGTCTTTCTGCATGTCCCTGGTTGGTCACGCACTGCGCGCGTCTTCCGGGTTCAAGGAAAGTCAACTCGGAAAATCTGGAGGGAAAGGAGATTGGAAAGAGAGCAAGCTCAGGCTCTGCAAATAAAAAAACCTGATCCTCAGAGGGAATCAGGTGTTGTTGCTCACCGACTCCGAATTCCTACCCCTCGAGGAATTGCCATGGAGCAAGGTCTTGGGCAGGTTTTCTGGCTCGTGGATCGTCCTACTTGCCACGCCTTCCCATCCCGTTCATACGGGACAGTGGCTTTCCGGCTGGCTTTCGTCCCCACACACAGCGGCGGGTCCGCGACGGCTTCACACCGTCTTCCCTACACCCAAGCCTCCATACAATCTGTTCTCTTATACGACAAAACAGAATTCTTGTCAAATATTTTTTCTTGGCTTTGAGAGCTTTATTGGTCGAATGAGTCAATTAAGTCAATTAGGTCAATTGGGCAGATAACTGTTCAAGCCGTTCAAATCAGTTTTGGTTCGCTTGGTTCTTCTCGTAGAACGGGTTCATGAAATTTGGCTAGATTAGGCGCAACTGAAAAATGCTCCTGGAGAGAACATTAGGGAGTTTTTGGGGTGACCCGTCTTGGCGAAGGAGAGCGTCCCCGAAGGGGCGAGGCTCCGTTGTCTGAGGCCATCAGGCCGAGTTTGGAGAATCGAGCGACCAAGCCTTAGAACGGGTCAAAAACTCCGTACAGTGAACGAAAGGGGTATTTTTCAGTGGGAACTGGATTAAGTCCATTGAGTTAATCGAGTCAATTGGGAGGAAAACCGTGCAAAACGCCGAATTAACCAATTGACTGGATCAACAATTCAACCAATCAACCATTCACCCAATCTCCACGAAACGGAGCCGATGGAACGAGCGAAGCGATCGAACGTCATTCTTCGAGGAGCGGAATGAACTTATGATTGGCCACCGGAAACGGGAAGGCATCGATCTCATTGAGGGTGATCCACCGGTAATCCACCGGACCGCGCAGCACGATCCGGCCGGACCGATATCGACACCGGAAGACATCCATGACAATCTTGAAATGCGTGTAGGCATGTCTGACCCGTGTGAGAGGCTCGATAATGTCGACGGAGAGATTGACCTCCTCCAGGATTTCTCGAAGACACGTCTCTTCGGGTGTTTCTCCCGCCTTCA
>CAZDDA010000429.1:0-2660 GCA_964504085.1 uncultured Thermotogae bacterium
GATGGATACGAACCGGAGTTTATTGCGGATCGTCTGGCTCGTCCTCTGCGTCAAGTGAAGGACTGGCTGGAACTAGAACTGAATCCGGGTCAAGACAACCCCTAGTCTCATTCCCGGCCACGGGTCGAATGCTGATGACCTGTGCGTCGGGAAATACCTTCCGAACTTCGTCCACAAATGCAGCGATCTCCGGGTATTTCGCCCGGTTACGCTGACGTTGTTCTTCCAGATGCGGGGGTAATGGGGGTGGCTCTGGCAGCGGCTCGAACTGCTGCTCTCTGCTCAGTTTTTCGGCTCGTTCCTGATCGCGCTTTCGCTTCCATTCCTCGTAAAGCTGCGCTTTCGTTTTCTGCATCAGCCAAACGGTGATGGGTTTGCCAGCGTTTCAAAAACGGCGTAGCCCACCAGCGCCCACATGGCGATGCCTGAGAACGCCATCAGATACCAAGTAAATTTCTCGTACATGTTTCCTCCGTGGTCAGAAGTAGTGAGCCTTTTAGCCTCTTGCTCAGGAGACTCGACCACCGAGGAGTAAGTGGGAACGGTGATCTGTATAGGAAGTGATACAAACGGCCTAAGCTAGTGCGCTTAGTCGTCGTCGGCTCGTTCCAACGACCGCCCCTCGGGGGCGGGCGTTGTTCACTCACGTCGAACTCACGCCGTTTGTATCAATTTCGACCGCAATAGTCAACACCTTTGACACCTAAAGGTGTTGCAAAGATGTATAACCTCCTCTACAGTGCAACCTATCCGGTTATCCGGTACAACCAAAGAGAGGAAATTGCCGTGCCAAAATCAGTCAGCGTCTCTGACGCAGACTTGAACTGGCTCCGACAGAACCATGACTCTCACCCTTACTCTGAACTCGCGGCACGCATTGGCTGCTGCGTAGACACCCTGAAACGTATCCTCGTCCGCGAGGGACTACAGGAATTTGACGGAGCAAAGTACCAAGTCCGCAGAGACTTCGAAGAAAAGACGTGGACACGGCCCTGCATGTCTTGCGGGTGCCAAAAAAAGCGACCGAAGAACTGGTTCTTCTGCCGTCCCTGTCGAAAAGAGATGGGGTACGAAGATTGACCACCTCATCCAAGCGCAAAGGCGACACATACGAACGTGAACTCGCCGCCTACATCAACGAAAAAACCGGACTCAATACCGCTCATCGCGCTCCCCTCTCTGGCGGAGGCAAGGTCGGCATGTCCGGTGGCGCAGACATCCTCGGTGTCCCTAGCCTCTTCATCGAGGCCAAGCGTGTAGAACGCCTCAACTTCCATGACGCTCTACGCCAAGCCGAAAGGAACATCGACAAAACCAACTCACCCGAGAAGCCTATCGTCATCAACCGTAAAAACCGCATGCCCACAGGCGAATCGCTCTGCCTTATGCGTCTCGACGACCTCCTCGTTTTTTACTGCGCCTACCTCAAACTCCACGGGATCGTCTGCGAAGACCCCAAACCAGAGGACGATGCCAATGCACATCCAGCAATGGTTCCCAATTAACAACGCCTTCACCCAAGCCGAGTGCGACCGTGCCCAAAAACTTTGCGACACCGTCTCCCTCGCCCATGGCGGTGTCATCGGCGACCTCCCCATCTGGCAGCAGCGCCTCGCACGCAACGTCAAATCTGGCTGGATACTCAGCGACGAAGCTGACCCCGACACCCTCTGGCTTTTCAAGAAGTTCATGCAGCTTGCGGACGACGTAAACAAGCGCACCTTCCAATTCGAAATCGACCACGTCGAAGCCCTCCACTACCTCGAGTATGGCTTCGGCCAGCACTACGTAAAGCACGTCGACAATGGCTCAGACGCAGTCGCCGCCCGCAAACTCACGCTCGTCCTCCAACTCTCCCATGGCAACGAGTACCTCGGCGGCAACCTATCCATCGACAGTCAAGCCCGGTCGCGACACGCCCCCCGTGGCCGGGGGTCGGTCGCTATCTTCCCATCTCACCTCCCTCACAAAGCAGGTCACGTATGGTTCGGAAAGAGGAAAGCCCTTGTAGCGTGGATCAATGGGAAAAAGCCGCTGTCTTAATCGCCCAAGAAATCCGCCAATGGTCCGCAGAAATCCTCGAGCAGCGCTCTGCTGCCTACGGAAACATGCCGCCCTGCCCATACGCACGCGCCGCATGGCTCGAGCAAAGGGTCATGGTCCACGTCACCGCCGACTTGTCCTCGGTCGTCGACATCAAAGCCTGCTTTCCCCCCACAGAAGACATGATCCACGTCATCGCATGGACCGACTGGGACCAAATGTCCCCAGACGAATTCACCCACTGGCTTTCCACCCAAAACCAGAACCACTTCGGCGTCTGGCTCATGGGCTTCCACCCTGAAGCCGAGGACGACGAAACTTTTCCCACCTTCGAAGGCAATGGTGCGGACGACTACGCCATCATCCTTGTGCAATCATTGGCCCATCTCGTCGAAGCGTCCGATCACCTGCGCAACACGCCCTACTACGATCAGATGCCCCCCGACGACATGGCCTTTATCAATCAGCGCAAGGAGACGTTCGATGCGTGGGACAAAAAAGTCGATGCGAAAGCCTTCGCCGAGCAAGAAGAGTGGCTCCTCGCGCAAAGGGTGCAAGGGCAAGAAGTAGATCACTAACCAAGGAGACAGACATGGCTATCCGTAAAAACCGTGGCA
>CAZDDA010000430.1:0-2659 GCA_964504085.1 uncultured Thermotogae bacterium
CAAAGCGTTCCGAAAACGCCAGAGCTGGTACAAGGCGACCAGAGAGAGAGCGTGATAGCTTGTCATCCGCAGAAAGACCCCCGAAGATCACAGTGGTCATTCCGGTACTCAACGAGGAGAACCTGCTGCCGGATACCTTGCAGTCACTTCGCGCACAGACATTCAGGGACTACGATGTGGTCGTCGTCGACAATGGGTCAACCGACAACACCGTCAAGATCGCGCGGCGTTTTGGTTGCCACGTCGTAACTGAGGAACGAAAAGGGGTGGGCTTCGCCCGCCAGCGAGGATTCGAGGAAGCACGGGGAGAGATCATCGCTTCGACCGACGCGGACACGATTGTCCCTTCTGGCTGGTTGGAATTGATCGCTCGCTCTTTTCAAGAGAACCCCAACCAGGTTGCCGTATACGGGACGATCCGATTCAGGGAGCGGCAAGGCCTGGGCAAGTGGCTCGCTGAGTTTCTCTTCGTACACTTCCTCAGGCTGAATCACTTCCTGGGACGACCCCACTTCTGCGGCCCCGACTTCGCCGTTCGTCGAGAGGCCTTTCAGGCCGTGGATGGCTTCAAAGACGGGAACCATTTCTACAGCGTCTCCGAAGATGTCCAACTATCGCTGAAGTTGAAAAGGAAGGGCGACATTCGCTTCCACAAAGGACTAGTCGTCTATACTTCCCCGCGGAGGCTCGGGAAGGGAGGCCACCGATACGTATGGCACCACACGAAAAACTACTGGTCGGTGGTTTGGCTGGGGAGAAAGCGATAGCAAAGGGTGGCGAAAGCAAGATGACGAACGTTTACTCTATCTGGAATACCCTGACACAAGGGCTGCTCAGGGTTCATTCTACATCACCGGGAGGTGTCGAATGAGAATTGGCGTCTTTACAGATACGTATCTTCCCAACACAAACGGCGTGGTCACTGTAATCCGGCTCATGGAACGAGAACTGAGAAAGATGGGCCACGAGGTCTTCCTCTTCGCTCCGGCCTATCCTGGATACAAAGATGTTACTCCGGAGATCTACCGCTTTTCCTCGCTGAAATTCCTTCAGTACGAAGGATTGCGGGTGGCTATCCCCTACGACCGCAGTGCTCTCCGTATCATCTCCAGCCTCGATATGATCCATTCGCACGATCCTTTCCCCATTGGCCTTTTGGCCCTGTGGGCTTCCAAGAGGTACCACATTCCCCATATTTTCACCTATCATGGCCTGTTGACTGAATACCGCAACTATCTGCCCAGACCGATCCGCCCCTCGCGGAGAACGGTGGAGCGGCTGAGTCGGGTGTTCTGCGACCGCTGCGACGCAATCATCTCTCCTTCGGTTCAGATGAAACGCGTGCTCAAAGGTTATGGGATAGCGAGCCTAATCTTCCCACTCCCGTTCGGCGTAGATGAGGAGGAGTTCTCTCACCCGATCACTTGGAATGTTCGAGCAGCATTGGACCTTCCCACGGAACGTCTACTGCTGCATGTAGGCAGGTTGGGTTGGGAGAAGAACGTCGAGTTTCTTCTGCGATCCTTCCAGCGCCTCCTCTCCTACCAGGATGACATTAGATTGATCATCGCCGGCGACGGACCCCATAGAACGGCTCTGGAGAACTGTGCCGCCGAGCTCGGCATCGCCCCCTATGTCATTTTCACCGGCCACCTGCCCCGTGAGATGCTGATCGACCTCTATAAGCAGGCCACCCTATTTATATTTTCCTCCAAAACGGAGACACTGGGCCTCGTCCTTCTCGAAGCAATGATGGCCGGGATTCCTCCGGTGGCATTGGGAAAGATGGGGGTTCTGGATGTGGTTTCGTCCGGCAAGACAGGCATCCTGGCCAAGGAGGACGAAGAGGATTTTGCCGCCAGCTGCCATTCTCTTCTGCAAAATGAAGAGAAGAGACACACTCTGGGCAAGGCCGCCAGACAGCACGCTCTTGCCCAGAGCGCGCAGGCCTCTATGGTGCGGCTACTTGAGATCTATGAAGAGGCAAGGCGCTGGCAGAAACAACCGCCTGCCCGATTTGATAGATGATGCAACAATCTCCAAGGTAACAGCCATCGGCGGTCCACCACAGTGACCTCATCAAGGATCACTATGGAACAAGCCTACCCACTGGGGGAGTCTCGGATGATACACAAGGGTGGCCCGGCAGTTTTCCTTGGTCACACACTCTGAATATGAGCCCAGACTCTAGTTGAACGAAAAAATACGGGAGGAGTACGATCGGCTATGATTCCCGTTGTCGGGAGTAGCGCTATGGTAGGAGAGATCAGCAATCGAAACGAAAAGAGGGCTGAGAACGGCCGTTTTGCGGTCTCTGATCCTTCGAAGATGGCGGAAAGAAACCAGGCAGTTGCCACCGATGTCGCTTCTTTCCGTAGCGGCAACTCAAAGCCAAGCCCACGCCTAGAAAGACTGAGGTGGATGGTGAAAAGCGCTGTCCCGTTGGCGGCAATGGAAATAGTCTGGACGTTTCACCTGGCGTTCGTGTTGTTGATCCTGCCTCTGATCGTAAGAACACGCAGGCAGGGCGAGCTGCCGCACCCCCCCTGCATACTGTGCGTCACCCATGTTGGAGAGTTGGACCCCTATTTTGTGATACGAGCGACAGGACGTTATAGGCTGAGAGCTCTCTTTGAGCGAGATGGGCCCGAGCCGATTG
>CAZDDA010000431.1:0-2659 GCA_964504085.1 uncultured Thermotogae bacterium
CTGACACGATCACGAAGGAACTGTTCAAGCTCAAGCCCGGGGAGACGTTCGTTATCACTGCGGATACGGAGAGTGACCCTCGTGTTGTCAATGCGACGGCGCGTGCCGCGTTCAGTCTAGGTGCAAAGCCGATGGTGATTTGGCTTGCCTCGCCGCTGGGAGTGGGCCAAGTAGCAGACCCGATGCTACCCCTGGAATCGCTGATCGGGGCGTTGAAAGGTGCCGATGCGTGGTTGGAATTCAACAACCAGTGGTTGCTCTATTCGACCGCACACACTGTGGCGATGGAGGAGAACGACAGGCTTCGATATCTCAATCTCGTCGGAATGAATCCAGACATGATGGTACGTTGCATCGGCCGCGTAGACCATCCGGCGCTGAAAGCCTTTCTTCACAAGGCGGCGGAGATGATCGTGGCAGCAAAGCACATACGACTGGCTTCCCCAGGAGGCACAGAACTTGAGTTTGAGAATGTCCCTGGGCGGCCGGCATTGATTAGGGACGGCTACGCAGACAAGCCGGGAACGTACATGATGGCTGGAATGATCGCGTGGTCTCCGAATCTGGAAACGATCAACGGCACGCTGGTGTTCGATGGGTCACTCGTTCCCCCTTGCGGCAAGCTCGAGGAGCCGGTTCGCGCGACGATCAATGCCGGCGAGATCGTAGGCATCGAGGGCGGCACGCAAGCGAGGCAGTTCGAAGCCTACCTGCGCAGCTTCGACCATCCTCAGATGAAGCGTCTGGCGCACTGCGCAGCCGGCTTCGGCCCCGGAGCAAAGCTTACCGGGGATATTGTAGAGGACGAGCGCATTTGGGGGTGCACCGAGTGGGGTATCGGACACATCGGCAAATACCTGATTCCACCGGATGGCGTCTCTGCCCCTTCCCATTCGGATGGCCAATCCCTGAATAGCTCCATTTGGCTGGATGGTGAGCCATTTACGGAGAAAGGCCAGGTTCTTCACCCGGATTTGAGAGAATTGGCAAAGACGTTGGGCAAGGCCTGATGACGATCGGCGAGGGAGGTTCTCAGATGAAGCGGATAAAGGTAGTGGTCCCTGTTTCCTCGGATATGTGGAATGATTCGGTGAAGCAGCTGATGGATGACTACAAGAATGCGGATACGCAGATACACGTGGTCAACATTGCCAAGGGGCCCGAGTCGCTCGAATGCACGTACGATGAAGTCATGGCGGAGATGTTCACCCTACAAGAAGCGGAAAAGGCGCCGCAGGAAGGGTTCGACGGCGTGATCATCTATTGTGGTAGCGATCCTGGTCTCAGGGCGGCCAAAGAGAAGCTGGACATCCCCGCCGTCGGCCTAGGAGAGTCGAGCTACCATCTAGCGTCAATGCTGGGAAGCTCCTTTTCCGTCATCACCGTCGGCCCACCCGATCTCGTTGCCACCCAGTGTCGCCGGGTTAGGGATCACCTCAGGGTGTACGCCCTCGAACACAAGTGTGCCTCTGTGAGGTCCGTTGCGATTCCGGTGAACGATCTGGAAAAGGAGAAGACAAAACAGGAGCAGCGCGTATTTGCGGAAGCCACAAAAGCGATCGAAGAGGACAACGCAGATACCATCGTGCTTGGATGCGGCGGGATGTTGGGCGTCGCGGAGCGGGTTTCCAGAGAACTGGGCGTACCGGTCATCATCCCGGCCATCGCGGCGTTGAAGATTTGTGAGTCGCTGATCCGAATGGGACTTGTTCAGAGCAAGCGTTGTTTCGGAACCCCCCCTCCGGACAAGAAAATGGTCCTCTAGAATAAGAGGGAGTATCGCTGAAATGCAAAGGATAAAGGTCATTGTGCCGGTTTGTACCGATATGTGGAACGCTCCGGTCAAGGCGCTGATGGAGCGGTGCAAGGAACCGGACACGCAAATCGATATTGCAAACCTCGATGCGGGACCGGAATCGCTCGAGTTTGCCTACGATCAAGCGTACGCCGAGCTACCCACCGTGAAGCAGGCCGAGAAGGCACAACAAGAGGGATGCGACGGCGTAATCATCTATTGCTTTGCCGATCCCGGCCTTGCCGCTGCGAGGGAAGCGCTGAGCATCCCGGTGGTGGGCCTGTGTGAGTCGAGTATCCATGTGGCGTCTTTGCTGGGAGAGAGATTCACCATCCTGCTTGCGGGTTCGAAGCAGCTGTTTGCCAGCAAGCGGATCGTTGTCATGAATCGGCTCAAAGCGTACGAATTCGAGCACAAATGCGCCTCGATACGGCCGCTGGGGGTTCCGGTCCTCGATCTTGAAGCACAACATGAAAAGAAACTGGCTCAGCTGTTGGCACAGGCCGGCACAGCCATTGAACAGGACGGCGCAGACACGATCGTGCTTGGGTGTGGAGGGATACTGCAGATTGGAGAGGAAGCCTCAAGCTCGTTGAGCGCACCCCTGGTTGTCCCCGCTCTTGCTGCGCTGAAAATATGTGAATCGCTCATCCGGATGAATCTGTTGCAGAGCAAGCGCTGCCATCCTTTGCCTGACAAGAAGAAACGCCTCTCCTAACAGAAGAAGGAAGCGCGGCGCAAGATGTGAGATGTAAGGGAGGTGGTTGTTTGTAGCAATACGTGGTCTCTAGAATAGGATGGCGCAAGGAAAGGCCAAAATGAGGAGGCTTGTATTATGAAGAACTTGCATGTCTCAAAGATCGT
>CAZDDA010000432.1:0-2651 GCA_964504085.1 uncultured Thermotogae bacterium
GTCCGAATGCACACTCGTAGTCTTCCACAATCCCTCGAATATATTCCACTCGTAACTTGCGGGGAACAAGATGCAGGGTAGCCCCGCCGAAGCCTCCGCCCATCAGGCGGGCCCCGAGTGCGCCGTTGCCCCTTCCCCAGTCAACCAGCCTGTCCAACTCTGGCGTACTGACCTGAAAGAGTTCACGAAGCGACCGGTGTGATTCATAAAGAAGCGCCCCTAACTCCTCGACATTTCCACGTTCGAGTGCAGAAGCAGCGCTCAGTACGCGGGCATTCTCCAGGACCACATGCGTCGCACGCCGGTGCAACGCCTCGGGAACATCCCCAGCAATCGCCGCAAGGTCTTCTCGAGTTACGTCCCGCAGGGAATGAATTGCGCGGTTTGGGAGGACGTGAGCAATCCGCGTAGTCGCCTCCTGACACTCACGCTGTCGCTCATTGTACCCACTGCTGGAAAGCGACCGCCGAACACCGCTATCAATAACGAGGAAGACTGTTTCCTTCAAGGCAAGGGGAACACATCGATGCGTAAGCGCTCTAGTATCGAGGAAAAGAGCCATCCCCTCTTGACCGAGAAGAGACGCGTACTGATCCATAATTCCGCAAGCTGTTCCCACAAACCCATTCTCCGCGCGACGACACAGCTTGATCAGCTCTAAATCATCCAATTTCGTTTCGTAAACGTGCAAGAGCCCTATAGCAAATGCAATCTGCAGAGCAGCTGAGCTACTGAGACCCGCACCCACAGGAACATCTCCGATAATTGCCCCATCGAAGCCAAAGCGAATCTCGACGTACCGAGACAGTTCAAGAAGAACCCCCTTGAGATAATCCTCCCAGCCACCGCTTGGAAAAGGACGCCCGAAAGGAAGATCAGACTCCCACACATCTTCGAAAGCTTCAGCAAAAACTCGGATCTTTCGATCTGCGCGGGGACGAAGGGCCACTTCCGTGAAGCGATCAATTGCGAACGGAAGGACATATCCTCCGGTGTAGTCGGTGTGTTCGCCGATCAGGTTCACACGCCCGGGAGCCCGGGCGACCACGACGGCCTCTCCCTGCCCAAATCGTTCCTCAAGGAGACATTCGCTTTCCCTCATCACCAATCACCTGCCTTGGGCAGCGGACCGGATGGCAGTTGATGCTATTACGACCAGCCACGCAGGATGGCAGACGCCTCAGCGATCGAGCCAAATCAGCTTCTTTCGCTCGGCCGATTCCCTCAATGCATCGATAGCCGCGAGGTTTTCCAGGCTGTGCGTCGGATCAATTAAAGGTGGAATACTCTCCCGTACGCACGTGGCAAGATGCTCTACCTCCAATCGATACTCGTCCTGTGCCTCGACCGTTTCCACCGTACTGCACCCGCCCGTGAGAATATGAATCGAAACATCGTTTCCCTTTCCGGGATTGTAGGGATCGAGAGCGCGGATTGCTCCGGCTTCCCCTACTAGCTCGTATTCCTTTCTAAGAGTCTGCACGAAACTGCAGTCGAACACCGCCACGCGATCGTCGGGGAACTCCAGTATCCCTTGCATGGAAGCGTCGGCGTTGTGGCCGGGATGAAGCTGCCGCGTGGCGTAGGCACACACCGGTTCACTGTCGAACATAAGGCGGGCGGTGTCGACACAGTAGGTCCCCAAATCGAGCAGACTCCCCCCGGCCGTCTCATTGCCCCATCGAAAGTCATCGTCGCGGTCGAGACGATGCAACGCAAACGAGTGCGCCCCTCTGAACAGACGCAATGGACCTATCGTCCCTGCAGCAAGAAGAGCCTGCACACGCATCGTCTGTGGATGAAACCTATACATAAACGCCTCCATCAAGACTACGCCGTTTGTGCGACATGCATTCACCATCCGTTCGGCCTCCGCACGCGTTCCCGCAAGAGGTTTCTCGCAGAGAACGTGCTTACCGGCCTCCGCAGCGTGGATTGTCCATTCGGCGTGCAGATGGTTGGGAAGAGGGATGTAGACGATCTCAATCTCCGAATCGGAGAGGAGAGCCTCGTAGCTTCCGTAGCTTCGTGGAATGCGATGGGTTTCGGCAAAACGCCGAGCCCGCTTCTCATCACGGCTGGCAATGGCAATAGTTTCGCAGTTCGACGCCGCACGAAGCGCGGGGGCGACTTCACGATGCGCGATCGCCGCTGTACCCAGGATCCCCCACCGTGTTTTTTCCTTACTCTCAGTCATCGGTTCACCGTCCTTCCTAGCACACCGCCCGCTAACCCTTCACCGACCCTGCGAGCAATCCCCGGATGAAGTGACGCCCCATCAGGATGTACACGACAAGAACCGGGAGAGCAGCCATGATTGATCCTGCCATCGGAAGATTCCATTTCACCGCTTGCCCTCCGGCCAGTTGAGCCAAGCCGACGGTGATCGGCTGTGCCGAATGTTTCGCCAGCGTGATTCCCCACAGAAACTCGTTCCAGATCTGCGTAAATTGCCAGATGAACACAACAACAAAGCCGGGGATAGAAAGAGGAAAGATAATCGTTCTATACAGCCGGAAGAAGCCCGCGCCGTCGATCTGTGCAGACTCGGTGAGCGAATTGGGAATCTGAGTGTAGAAGTTGCGGAAGATCAGCGTAGTAATCGGAAGTCCGTACACAACGTGGGCAAGAACCAATCCCGGGATCCCGCC
>CAZDDA010000433.1:0-2650 GCA_964504085.1 uncultured Thermotogae bacterium
GTGTGTTGTTACCTGGCGGATCTGGGAGCCTGAGGGCAGATTTTGATCCTTGAGGTCCTACGAGCTGGTCAACCAGTGCTTTACAGCCCACTAGCACGTAGAATCCACCATCGTGCTATCCTGGGCGTTCCTTCACGCTCGCCGTACGTCCCGGAATCCCAAGAATCAAGATCCACCCCCAATTGCGTCTTCAGCATAGCTGCCTGCGGTTTCGCCGCGCCTTGAGCGAGGTTTCATACTACGTCCCCAGAATACCTCAAGCCTGGCTCATTTCGGAGTTTCAGCTTCACCAAAAGCGATTTGACAGAGCGGTTCGGTGTCCCTATAATCCTGCGTACATGCTATTGTAAGGGGGAATGAGATAGACATGTTGCGCAAAATTGTCTCAATGTTAATCGTATTGTCGGCGCTTGGGATTGTCGGCGTCGCACAGCCGAGATACGTCGATCCTGGGTGCTCAATGAAGTGGGAGACCAATGGCTGTGTGTGCAACGGAATTCACTGTGTCTGCTCTGAGAAGGCCTGTTACGAGCGATACGGAACCCCTCCAGGAGGAGGGGAGATCCCTCTTCCATTGGATGTCTTCGTCTCGGCGGAATGCGAAGTATGGATCTTCTGGGCCCTGACCTGTGAAGACGAAGATCAGGAAAGCGGCTATGGAGAGGTAACCGCCGAGGCCAAGTGCTATATCTGGACCGGAGCCGACAGCTGTAGCGACTCCGATTTCGACTCGTGGTGCTCGGACGGATGAAGCGCACTGCGGCGACTGCCCTCCTCGTCATTACTGTTCTGTCGGCAGGTGCTGCGACCATGTGCGAGACAGCGCGGGCGCTACTCGGGCAGATGGTGCCCTGGCCGATGATGTCGACAGGAATCGTAGGCAAGCGCTTGGAGGCCCACGAGGATCCGATTGAGGCGCTGGTATTGCCGGATCTGCCATCGCCGACCGGATTCGGGCTGATGGCTCTTGGACGTGGATCGGATGCGGGCGTCGCATGCGCGATGTGGGAACGGCCTGACGGACCTCCGCTTCTTCTCGTGGATGTGTACAACAACGAAGACCTTACGGACGATCCTTGGTGCGAATACGACGAACGCACTGGGCTGCGTACGTACGACTGGCTCGTGGAAGTGATGGTAGAGTTCTACGCCGATGACTTCTCCAGTCGGGTGCCTTACTTCGTTGGGATCACGGCGGCATACTCATACGAAGAACGTGGCTACACGTGGCACTATGGAGGATACTCCCATCGGCGAGGCCTCCTGTCGGTCGACGGGGCGGACTACCTGATTGCCATCGCCAACCTCAAGACGACAGGCGGATACGAAGATCCGGCGACACTCGTCGTCGCAATCGACATCGACCGAGACGGTCGACTGAACACACTGCCATTCTCTCACGAGGTGTTTGGCCCGGGCGAGCCACTGGCTCTGCCTGGCGGGACTTACCGAATCAGCAGCGTTCGTCCTGATGGGACGCGGCTCGAGCTGGAGCGCGTAGGTGGGCCGATCCCACGTCCACCCATTGAAATCGGATTGGCGGCACCTCCGTTTCGAAGCACAAGCACGTCGGGAGACGACGTTGGGCTGCCAGGCGACGGTACACGCGTGACGGCGCTTTTGTTCCAAGCTTCGAGCATCGGTGGCTGTACGTCCTGCAGCGATGTAACCTTCTCCATGCCTAAAAGGGCCGATGAGCTGATCAAGGTCTTGTCGGGCATGGAGGAGGAAGTTCAGCTCATCGTCGCAACCGATCTGCTCGTGCCGGACGAATTCGCAGTCGACGTAACGCTCTCGATCCCTGTATACGTGATTCCCGATCCCGATGTGGTCGAGCTCTATCGGAGGCATACAGGGCTGCTTGTGATTGACAAGGACGGGATCATCGCAGGAATGGACCGGCCTTGGAGCAGATTCGAGGACGGCCGCCCGATTTGGACAGTCGAGTACCTAAACCCTTCGGACGTCCTCTGGATCGTGCAGGAATTACTGGGATAGCATACGAGCCCATGGGAAACCGGAAGGCTCAGAGCTTGCTTCTCGGGATTCCGAAGCGAGCCGGTTCGTTCTAGTCAGCTAGAACAGTGGATGTGATGACTAGGAGCCTGGGTACTAACACCGTGTATCTACACGTGTGGCACTGATCCGGGGAACTCCCCTCATGTCTCCTTGTTGAGGGATATGGATGAAGCCCGGATCGCTGACATCGAGAATCACCACGCCTCGGTCGAACTCACAGAGGTAGACCAAATCACCAACGACCAGAAGCGCGACCGCCATCCCGCCGTCGGCGTATTCCCCGATCTCTTCGAAGACCACGCGCCGCTCGCCGTCGCCGAAGCAAGCAATTGCAGAGAACAAGAGCGTGGCAAGGATAAGGACCGCGGCTCCGCTACACCTTGTCTTGGGTGACAAACTCGTCCTCCTCGACCGCGAGAGGTCCCGTCGTAGCTAGATTCTACGCAGTTCGTTTCGCGAGCGTCTCGGGGGAACAGATCAGAGTCCGGTTCCAAGTAGTGCGAGATGGGGTATGTGGCCCTCGGACCTACCCGGAACACTAAGGGAGGGATGGTATCAATTCAGACAGAGAAGTCCGCCGGGTATAATGGCGTCTATGAGAGGGTTCGTGCTTACTCCTCCAAATCTGGTT
>CAZDDA010000434.1:0-2640 GCA_964504085.1 uncultured Thermotogae bacterium
TAGGCTTCATAGATCCCCTGGGGGCCATGGATCTGGGGATTCGATTGCACCAGCTGCATCAGCTCCTGAGCCATGGTGATGCGCTGGCTCTGGGAGAAGATGTTGGGATCCGAAACCGGGATAACGTCCACTCGGCCATCAAAGTCCGCTTGCATGACCTCGGAGGGACCGCTGCCGGTCTGGTAGGGATAAACCGGCGGCAAGTATTCGGCAAAGACGCGGGCCAGGGCTTGGAACTCTAGGCGCTGGCTGTAATGAAGGCGCTTGTGGATTGCCGACATCACTTTGGTGCCGCGCTCAAGAAGCGCAACGGTCGTGCCCACGGGCATCGCTTGGTTCATGTCGCCGACGTTTGTGTCGGCAATGCTGGCAAAGCGCTTACCAGAATCCACAAGCAAACCAAGGAGTTGCATGAGAACGTTCGACGGCTCCTTAATTGGGAGCGGGATCATGTTCTCTTTCAGCGAACCACCAGTGGTGTCGATGTCGCGGAACTCGCCGGGCTTGATGGGCGTCTTGTCGTCCAAGATCCGCATGCCTCGGGCCTTGAAGCCAGAGGGCAGGTTGGCGAGCGTACCGGCATCAATGAGCTGGCGGAGGATGGAAGTCGATGCCTTGGCAAGGCTTCCAATCATGTGCGAGAGGCCGAGGCCATAGAAGCCGAGGCCGGGAAGGAACTTGAACTGCACAAAATAGTTGATCTTGCGCTTGCCCGGATCCGCTTCGTTCCAGTTGCGGCGGATCGAAAGCACCTGCTGCGACCCCTCATCGATGGTGATGATGTAGGGCAGCTTCAGCCCCGTGGGCTCACCGTCTTCCCCCTTATCTTCAAAGCCGGGAAGATCCAAGATCGTATGCACCTCAAAGACCGTGTGGTCTCGGCGCTCGCGGTAGCTCGGGGACTGACCCTCAATCTCGTCGATCTGCTCTTGGATGTCGTCGCTGTGGTAAGCGCCCCCATCCTTGATGTCCACGTCAGCGTAAAAGCCAGAGAGCTGCAGCTTGCGGATCTCGTTGCGGGACATGGAAAGCACATGGGTCACGCGCTCCGCAGAAAAAAGATCCGACGCCTCGTAGGGCACCACCAAATCTTCCGGAGCGATGAACTTGGAGACTGCGCGGCCCAGAGCCGTGTCGTAGTACACCTTCTTGAAGGTGGAACCGGCGAGGGGCAGATAGAAGAGCATCATGTCGAGTTCTGGGTCGAACTCTTCCATGACATTCATGATGTAGAAGTTCATGAAGTCTTGGACGCGCTCTGCCTGAGCCTCAACATCCGCAGTGCGGGCACCAATGATCTCGGTCTTGACCGGACCCTTGGCCGGGAGCAGCTCCTTGTAAGCCTGCGCTTGGAACTGGGTCACCGCCTCCGCAAGGATCGGGTGCTGGACGCCGGTCGCCCCTTCAAAGGGCTGGGAGCGGGTCTCGTCAAACTTCATCCCGAGATACTTTAAGCCCTCGGTGTAGGTTTGCTCCCAATCGCTGCGAGATTCTTTGTCGGCGTCAATGGACTGGATCACGTCCCCAGCAAGCTCGCGCAGCTCGGAGCGGTCAAGGTAATCAACCAAGTTCGCGTCGAAAGGCACGTCAGGGCTTTCCGGTTCTTGATCGATCTCATCGTCAACGAGGATCCCCTCCTCGTTGATCAGGATCATGGCCGCTTCGCGCACTTGATCTTCCCGCGTCGGCTCAGGAGTGACCTCCATGATGGTGGTTTCATCAACCACCTCGGGGACTTCGCCTCGGATTACGCGCTCAATGGCCATCAGTAGTATTCCACCCTATGCTGCGAATATCCCGACTCCTCGTCTCGCCAATCCTCCGCCAGGGTCAGGAACCCCCCTTGTCGGAACCGCATCAGCGCCATCGTGGCTGAGTCGCAATAGTCATCGTGATCGCCGTAAGGAAATGATGCCATTTCCTCAATGACTTCGTCTGCAAACATCGTCTCCGGTGCCCACACCATGCCAGATTCAAAAATCGGGGCAACCGAGTTCATGCGAGCAATCTTATCCTGACCCCGGCTTGGCGTATACGCAGTGACGGGGATCCCCATGCGACGAAGTTCATGGGTCAAGGGCGTGCCTGACGCCTTGGCTTCGATGAGCACGCAATCCGGTTCCCAGTAACGATACTCCTCCATGGCCAAGCGTTTTAGCTCAGGGAAATCCATGCGCACGCGTTTGGCATCCAGCAGGATGATCTGATCGCAATCGTCATTCTCGGGCTGGAAGATCGCCCAGGTGGTGATGGCGGAATAGTCCGCCGTCTCCTTGCGGCTGAAAGCCGTGTCGTAGGACTGAATGACATAGGAGTAGGCAGGCACGTCGTCTGCCTCCCAGCGCCGCCACCATTCCCGCTTGACGATGGATCCTTCCTCGGCGGTGGGGTTCTGCATCCACTGCGCGTTCCACTTGGCGATGGGCAGGGACGCCTTAACCGAGAGCAGTTCTTCCTTCTTCCAGTATTCGGGCCAGAGCGGTTCTTCGCTCTCGGGCATAATCGCCGGGAACTCCACCACGTCCCACTTGTCAGCGTAATCCTCACCCTGCTTCTTTAGCACCCGGCCAACCAGATCCTTGGTTGACCAGCGGGTCATGACGATGACGATGATCCCGCCGGGCTGGAGACGCTGCCGGG